>CAZMNL010000979.1:0-1501 GCA_964567525.1 uncultured Anaerolineaceae bacterium | reverse complement strand
CTTCAGCGAGGGGTACCACGTCATCGGCTGGTCCATGCACAAGGAGAAGCACCGCCGCGGGGTGGAACGCGCCCTGCGCGACGCCAAAGCCAACGAGGATGACGGCTCAGCGGCACAAGGCGCGCTCGATACGATTCTGAAAAACGTCGAACTCGCGCGCCAGAATTCGACGCCCATCTGCCAGGACACCGGCACGCCGATTTTCGAGATTCACTACCCGCTGGGCGTCTCGACGCGCCAACTGGCGGAGCAGATTCGCGCGGCGTGCGCGCTCGCCACCGAGCGCGCCTATCTGCGTCCGAACGCGGTAGACAGCCTGACCGGTAAAAACAGCGGCGACAACACCGGGATCGACTTTCCCACGATGCACTTTCACGAGTGGGACGACGACGCGATCCAGGTGGACCTGATCCTCAAGGGCGGCGGCTGTGAGAACGTCAGCACGCAGTACAAGCTGCCGAATACCGAACTCGGCGCGGGGCGCGACCTGGAAGGCGTGCGCCGCGTGGTGCTGGATGCCGTCGATAAGGCGCAGGGCCTCGGCTGCGCGCCGGGCGTGCTGGGGGTCGCCGTCGGCGGGGATCGCGGCGCGTCGTACATCGCCAGCAAGCGCGAACTGCTGCGCCCACTGGAAGACGAGAACGACAATCCCGAACTGGCCGCGATGGAAGATCGCATCCTCGAAGAAGGTAACCAGCTTGGCATCGGGCCGATGGGGTTTGGCGGCCAAACCACGCTGCTTGGCGTCAAGATCGGCGCGCTGCACCGTCTGCCCGCATCGTATTTTGTCTCGGTCGCCTATATGTGCTGGGCCAACCGCCGCGCGCAGATGCGCGTCGAAGGGGAGGAAATCAGCTATGCGTGAGTTAACCGTACCGATCAGCGAAGACACGATCCGCGAACTGACCGTCGGTGAGCCGGTCAGCCTCAGCGGCGTGATCGTCACCGGGCGCGACGCCGCGCACAAGTACATGATCGATCACTTCGTCAAGACCGGCGGCCAACCCCCGGAGTCCGAGCGCGCGCTGTACGGCGAACTGCAAACCCTGCTCGGCGGCGGCGTGATCTACCACTGCGGCCCGGTCGTGCAGCAGGAAGACGGCGTGTGGCGCTTCGTCGCGGCGGGGCCGACTACCAGCATCCGTGAGGAACCCTACCAGGCGGACGTGATCCGGCACTTCAAACTGCGCGCCGTGATCGGCAAGGGCGGCATGGGCGCGCAGACGCTCGCCGCCTGCCAGCAGAGCGGCGCGGTCTACCTGCACGCCATCGGCGGCGCGGCCTCGCTGATCGCGCAGAGCGTGACCGACGTGCTGACCGTGCATAAGCTGGATTTCGGCGTGCCGGAGGCGTTCTGGGTGATTCGCGTGGCGGACTTCCCCGCCGTTGTGACGATGGACAGTCACGGCGGCAGCCTGCACCAGCAGATCAAGGCGCAGTCCGGCGCGGTGCTGGAGTCGCTGCTTCACGGGTAGGGCGGGGATGAGCAGGCCAACCGCCC
>CAZMNL010000978.1:1028-1503 GCA_964567525.1 uncultured Anaerolineaceae bacterium | reverse complement strand
AAGAATCTCGCCAGCGGTGACGGGCTGGTGTGGAACCCCGGCGGCGAGCGCGTCGAGGGCTTCACCAATCCCGCGTGGGTGGGCTATATGGCGCTGTTCCACTGGCTCGGACTGCCCGAACACACGATCAGCGCCGCGATCCAGGTCAGCGGGGCGCTGTTCATGGCGCTGACGCTGGTCGTCGTGGGGCGCATCGCCGCGCGCCTGAGCGCGAACCGTTGGGCAGGCGTGCTGGCGGTGGCCTTCACCGCGTTCTACCTGCCGCTGAACACCTGGAGCCTGCAAGGGACCGAGGTCAGCGTGTTAACCCTGCTCACGGCGCTGGCCGTGCTCATGACGCTGCGCGCGCTGGATGCCGGGCGTTTTAGCGCGGTCCCGTACCTGCTGCTGGGGTTCGGCACGCTGGTGCGCGTCGATATGGCGGTCCCGTTCGGGGCGGTGGCGGCCTTCCTGTTCCTGACCGACCGCGATCACC
>CAZMNL010000978.1:0-1018 GCA_964567525.1 uncultured Anaerolineaceae bacterium | reverse complement strand
CGAGACCGGCGGACCGCTCCACTCCAAGGGGGTGCTGATCCTGGCCGGATTCCTTGCGCCGCAATTCGCGTTCCGCCGCTGGTATTACGGCGAGTGGCTGCCCAACACGTACACGCTCAAGATGCAGGGCTACCCGACCGGGCGGCGCATCCAGCACGGGCTGGAGATCGCCACGCGGTTTGTGATGCGCACCGGCGTGCTGCCGTTGGGCGTGTTCGTCTTCCGGCGGGATCGCGGTGTACTGCTGCTGGCGTGGGTCTTCGCCGGGCAGATGGCCTATAACGTCTATGTGGGCGGCGATGCGTGGGAGCACTACGGCGGCGCGAATCGCTATCTCAGCCTCGCCATGCCGCTGTTGTTCGTGCTGCTGGCGCTGACGCTGGCCGAGATTTACGGGTGGCTGGTGCGCGTCGCAGAGTCGGGCGAAGGCGCGGCGATCACGCGGGGCGCGGCACGGTGGGGCGTCGGGATTCTGGCGCTGGCGCTGTTCCTGAGCGTGAATTATACCTACGGCACGGGCGCATGGGAGGAGGCACTGCTGCTCAGGCCGTCGCTTTACGCCGACGAGAACGGTGACAAGGTCGCCCAGGCGCTCTGGCTGGACGCGCTCACCGAACCGGGCGCGACCGTTGCGCTCAGCGGCGCGGGCATCGTGCCGTATTTCTCCGCGCGCACGTATATCGACCTGCTCGGCAAAAACGACGCCGTGATCGCGCGCCTGCCGATGGATCGCCGCGTGATCCCCGAACTCAAGCCGGGACATATGAAATGGGACTACGCCTATTCCATCGGGGAGCTACAGCCCGACGTGGTGCTGGAACTGTGGGTCGCACCGGAAACCGCCGGGCCGCTGTTGGATGCCGACTACCTGCCGGTGTGGTTCCCGCCCAAAGGCGCGAACGTGTGGATGCGCGCGGAGTCGCCGAATGTGCGCTGGGCGCGCATCTGGGGCGAGTGACGCGCCTTAGTAGGCGTCTAAAAACAACACCGCAGTTTGAAACACTCTCTACCTTTGCAG
>CAZMNL010000977.1:0-1509 GCA_964567525.1 uncultured Anaerolineaceae bacterium | reverse complement strand
CGCCACCCGAACACCGTCGCGCGCGTGTGTATTCTAGGGCAGGACGCACTCTCGGTGCTCGACCGCCACGTGGACGCGCTGTGGTTCGCGCTGCGCGCGCGGGACCTGCTCGAACGCACCAACCCCGACACACAGGTGCGCGAGGACTTCGAGTATCTACAGGTCAACACGTACTACGCGCTCTCGGTCACCTACCGCAACCTGAACCTGCACAGCTACGCGCGCGATATCTGCCACCAGACCGCCGCGCTGCTCAAGGACGCGCCGCAGTTGAGCCGCTTCTGGCTGCCGCACGTGCTGCGCGACGAGATCAAGGCGCTGGCGTATATCCGCCGCTTTCCGATCAGCGAGGCCGAGGGGCTGTATTATCAGGCGCGGGAAATGCTCGACGGGCGCGACGGCCCCGACGACGAACTGCTCGACTTGCTGCTGCACCAGGCGCTCGGCGAGGCGTATGTCGGGCACGGCTCCAGCCGCAGCCTGCGCAAAGCCGACGCGCTGCTCAGCGACCAGATGGACGCGCTCGCGCAGAATCCCCACGTCGGGCCGATCCACACCACGATCCTGTTGAAGACCTTCGCGGAACTGCGCTGGAAACAGGGGTCCGACGCCGAGTGGCGCGACTTCGCGGGGCGTGCGCTGGATATCGCGCTCAGTGCGGGGTTGCAGCACCAGGCCAATAAGCTGCGCGCGCAGTTCGGGGAGACCCTGGAGCCTTAGCGATCCAGACGCGAGACAACAAAAAATCCCCCGCAGGGGATTTGATCGAACACCGGGTGATGATTACGCGCCACCCAACGCCCATTTGCCGGTGAAGTACTCCATGTCGATCCCGTCTTCCAGGTCCGGCCAGTAGACGCTGATCGGGCTGGCCTCATAATGGCGCTGCTGTTCGGGCGTGGCGTTTTGCAGCCAGGGGAACGCTTCGAGTGGCAGACCGATCACGCGCTGATCGTTGAGCGTGACCCATACCCGGCCACTGAAAACGCTCACGGACATTGGGATCACGCGTTCTTTGGCACTCATGAATGAATTTCCTTCCACCGGGTTAACAGTTCGTCCTGATGCGCCTGGATTAACTTCAGTATAGCGCGGATTTCGCCAGGCTTGAACCCATAGTTGTCCATCACTTCGACCGGATCGAGCGCGATCCGGGCTTCCTTGCCCGCACTTTTGACATGCACATGTGCCGGAGCATGATCGCGGGTATAAATCACCACCGTATAAGGACCGGAACGCAGCACAACCGGCGACATCGTTTCACCTCATTTATCCACACGCC
Source organism: uncultured Anaerolineaceae bacterium (assembly GCA_964567525.1). GTDB lineage: Bacteria > Chloroflexota > Anaerolineae > Aggregatilineales > Aggregatilineaceae > CAYRNY01. Next base: position 227 of record CAZMNL010000977.1, on the reverse strand, counting down.
CGATTCTACATCAGTCCCCCGAATCGACAAGCCGCAGAATGCGGTCCAGGCGGAAGGTGCGGGCAGCCTGCGCGGTGTGACACCACGCTTCGAGGTAGTCCGCGCCGCCGGATGCGGTGAGCGGCATCAGCGGCTCGATGGTGCGGATCACGGGCGCGCCGTGACCGGGGCTGAGGTACTCGACCGTGAGCGCGCCCCGCGTGCGGATCGCGTCCTCCACCGCCTCG
>CAZMNL010000976.1:0-1510 GCA_964567525.1 uncultured Anaerolineaceae bacterium | reverse complement strand
GAAGGGGAGCAAAGGCCAACGCATTTGGGTGATTTATTTCCTGGATCAGCCTAACAAATGCGCGGCAGAATCTCGCCCAGCGGCATATCCACCACGCGCCGCCCGCCGATAACCGTGCGCGCGATCACCATGCCGGGGTGCTCGTCGCCCGCCTCGCCGATGATCGCGGAATCCTGTCCCAGCGGGTGCGCGCGCATCACGGCCAGCATTTCGTCAGCCTGCGCGTGCGGGACCACCGCGACCAGTTTGCCCTCATTCGCCACGTAGAGCGGGTCCATCCCCAGCATTTCACAGGCGGCCTGCACCGCCGGGCGTACCGGAATCGCCTGCTCGTCGAGCGCAAACCCCACCTGCGACTGTTCGGCCAGTTCGTTCAGCACCGCCGCGACGCCGCCACGCGTGGCATCGCGCAGGCAGTGAATATCCTTCGTGACGCCGAGCATAGCGGCGATTAACGTATGCAGCGCGGCGCTGTCGCTTTGCAATTCGGTTTCAAAGGTCAGCCCCTCGCGCACGGACATGATCGCCATGCCGTGATCGCCAATCGTGCCGCTGACAATGATCACGTCATCCGGGCGGGCGCGGTTGGCGGCGATATTGACGCCCTCCGGCACAATCCCGATCCCGGCGGTGTTGATGAACATCCCGTCGCCGTGACCCTTGTTGACGACCTTGGTATCCCCGGTGACAAGCTGTACGCCCGCCTCGCGGCACGCTTCCGCCATCGTGGTCACGATAGTGCCGAGCGCGTCCATCGCCAGCCCTTCTTCAAGGATGAACCCGGCAGAGAGGAACAACGGCTGCGCTCCGCTCACGGCCAGGTCGTTGATGGTGCCGTGTACGGCCAGGCTGCCGATGTTGCCGCCAGGGAAAAACAACGGGTTGACGACAAACGAGTCGGTCGTGAACGCCAGCCGCGTGCCGTTGAGATCGAGCACGGCCTGGTCATTCAGGCCATTGAGCGCGGGATTATCGAACAGCGGCACAAACAAATGCTGGATCAGTTCGGCGGAGAGCCGCCCGCCGCTGCCGTGTCCGAGCACAATCTGCGGATAGTCGCGCAGCGGCAGCGGGCATACAAAACCGGAAAAATCCGGCGGGTTGGTATTGGTCATTGTACATTACCTCTATGGTGACTGTGATTGAACGCCCGTACTGTACTCCGAACGGGGCGCAGAATCAACTGCGGGTGACAACCGTCATGATCAAAAAGACCGCTTGATTGGCAAGCGGCCCTGGTTTGCTTGGTTTTCGGGCGTGCGGTTTATTTCTTCAGACGCGGGTCGAGCACGTCGCGCAGGCCGTCGCCCAGCAAGTTGAACCCCAACACGATCAGCACAATCGCCGCACCGGGGAAGACCATCACCCACCACTTACCGGACGCGAGCGACTGCTGGCTCTCGGCCAGCATCTTACCCAGTTCGGGGAAGGGTGGCTGCTGCCCCAGGCCAAGAACGCCCAGCGCGGCGGTTTCGATCACTGCCGTGCCCAACCCCAGCGTTGATTGTAC
>CAZMNL010000975.1:0-1510 GCA_964567525.1 uncultured Anaerolineaceae bacterium | reverse complement strand
GCCTCCATGCGCCCCGCGCTGTGGGCGCTGTTTGGGCTGCTGCTGGCGGTGCTCATCGCCGGGACGCTGCAAATCGGCCTGCTGACTGGCACAGCGTTCAGTGTCACGTTGCCGATTGAGTTCTCAGATGGCGTCGATGAAACCCTGGATGGCTTGAGCCTGACTTATCAAGGCGCAGCCCTGATTATCATGCTGCTGCTGATCGCGCCGGTGGCCTGGAAGGGATTCAACAACATCCTGAGCGGTTTTAACCGCTGGACCTGGGCGGCGTTGGGGATGTCGGCCTTTACGCTGCTGCTGGCCGCCCCGACCACCGAAACGGGCAGCCTCGTGATCAATTTCACCGGGCGTTTCTTCACCGAGGTGTTTTTGCTTGGCGCGCTTGCTTATGTCATGGTTAAGCATCTGGAACGCGACGAGTTGGCGCATTGGCTGTGGGAAACCTGGCGCTTCATCAAACAGATTTTCCCGCTGCTGATCATTGGCGTGTTTGTGGCGGGTATGTTCCGTGAGATTACCCCGGAAGAATGGGTCGAGCAGCTCGCCGGGCGCAATACCATCTGGGCGAACCTGATCGGCGTCGTGTTCGGTGTGTTCATGTACTTCCCCACGCTGGTCGAAGTGCCGATTGCTGCCGCCTTCCTGGACATGGGCATGCATCGCGGGCCGCTGCTGGCTTACCTGTTGGCCGATCCGGAACTGAGCCTGCAAAGCATCCTGGTAACGGGTAAGATCATGGGCCGCTCTAAGACCGCTGTCTATGTCGTGCTGGTCACGATATTCAGTACGCTGGCGGGGTATCTATTTGGCGTCGCGCTGGCGACGTTCTAAGTGTGTGCCAGGGGAATGAGCTTGTTCCCCTGGCACTGATGCGCATCAAGATGAGGTTATTCGAGTGGCACGGAAAAAAACAAAAACTACGCCTGCCCGTCAGAAGATGTTCTGGGCAAACCCGAAATCCCTCGTAACCATAGCATTACTCGCTTTCGTCGCTGTGAGTGTGGTTGCCCTGATCGCGAAGGAGTTTGGTGATCACTCCACCGCTGCCGAATCAGGGACAAACAGCACGGCAAGCACGGTCGAGGATAGAGTCGTCGTGTACTACTTTCACGGCAATGCGCGCTGTGTGACCTGCCGAACGATAGAAACTTATGCCCAACAAGCGGTTGAAGCAGCATTCGCTGACCAGCTGCACAGTGGCAGTATGGAATTTCAGGTCATCAACGTCGAGACGCCCAGCACCTTCCATTTCATTGAGGACTACCAACTCTACGCGCCCTCCGTCGTGGTTGTGCGTTATGAAAACAATGCGCAAGTTGATTGGAAAAATCTGGATATGGTCTGGCGACTGACCGGCAACAAGAGCGCGTTCCTGACTTACATCCAGGATGAAACCACGGTATTCATGCAAGGTAGGTCTTGATGCCAGAATGGATCATTGCCCTGACGTCGGCTTTTTGGTTCGGAATACTGACTTCCATCAGTCCTTGCCCATTGGCGACCAACATCG
>CAZMNL010000974.1:0-1514 GCA_964567525.1 uncultured Anaerolineaceae bacterium | reverse complement strand
ATAGCCTGCCGCGATCCGCCGCGCGACCTCGTCCACGAAGGATTCCGGCGGGGTGGGCAGCAGGTCATACTGCCAATCCAGGCCGAGCGCGGCAAAGGCCGCGTTGTGCATCGGCGGCGAGACGCTGTGCGCGACCGGGTAGCCGAATAAGCCGACTCGCTCAGTCATGCGCGCCCCACTCGATATCAACGCCGAGCGTTTGCAGTGTTTCCGCGAAACCCGGAAACGAGTCGTTCACGCACGCCGCATCTTCGATCACGGTTTCGCCCTCCGTGACCAACCCCGCCACTGCGAGCGCCATCGCCACGCGGTGATCGTCGTGGCCCTGCACGGTCGCGCCCCGCAGGGTTTGCGGCCCCACCACGCGGAAGCCGTCCGGCAGTTCGTCGATCACCGCGCCAAGCTCGCGCAGTTCCGCCGCCATCACCGCGATACGGTCAGTTTCCTTGACGCGCAGTTCGGCGGCGTCGCGTACCAGCGTTTCGCCGTGCGCCTGAGTCGCCGCAACCATCAGCGCCGGGAACTCGTCAATCGCGCGCACGATCACATCCCCGCCAATATCCGCGCCGTGCAGGTCAGCAGATGTGACGCGCAGATCGGCGACCGGCTCGCCGCCTTCGGTGCGCGGATTGTGCGCCGTGATCGTCGCGCCCATCTGCGCGAGAATGTCGAGAATGCCGGTGCGCGTCGGATTCACGCCCGCGCCGGTGATCGTCACGGCGCTGCCGGGCGCGAGCAGCACCGCCACCAGCACAAACGCCGCCGAGGACAGGTCGCCGGGAATCGTCAGGTCCAGCGGGCGCAGGGTTGGCCCCGGCGTCAGCGTGACTTCGGTCCCGTCGATCTGGATATCCGCGCCCATCGCGCGCAGCAGGCGTTCGGTGTGGTCGCGCGCCGGGCCGGGTTCGATCACGGTCGCCGGCCCGTCCGCATAGAGTCCCGCCAGCAGCACGCCGCTTTTGACCTGCGCGCTGGCAACCGGCATCGCGTAGCGCAGCCCGCGCAGGTGTGCGGGCCGGAAGCGCAGCGGCGCGCAGCCGCCGGAGTCTTCAACCTGTGCGCCCATTGCGCGCAGCGGATCGGTGACGCGGCGCATCGGGCGGCGGCGTAACTGCGCGCTGCCATCCAGCACGCTTTCGAACTGCTGACCTGCCAGCACACCCGCCAGCAGGCGCATCGCCGTGCCCGCGTTGGCGCAGTCCAGTGGCGCAGCGGGCGCGTCAAGACCATGCAGCCCGCGCCCGTATACGGCCAGTGCGCCGTTATCACGTTCCACCACCACGCCCAGCGCGTGCAGACATTCCAGTGTCGCCAGCGTATCGCCCGCCGGAAGCCAGTCGCGAATGTGACTCGTACCTTCAGCGAGCGCGCCGAAAATCACCGCGCGGTGCGAAAGCGATTTGTCGCCGGGGGCGGATACGTCACCACGCAGCGCCGCGCCAGGACGTACACCCAGAGACGCAGGCGCTCTCATGACTGCCTGAGCGGGGCGTATTCGTGGACGCGGCGATTGA
>CAZMNL010000973.1:0-1515 GCA_964567525.1 uncultured Anaerolineaceae bacterium | reverse complement strand
AGCGGCGGCGCGGCGCGGTCGGCGTCAACGGGTGCGAACGCTGATTCGGCGCTCGGACGGGTGAATTTGCGCGTGAACGGGCACACCTCCTGGCACACGTCGCAGCCGTAGACCCAGTTGCCGATCAGCGGGCGCAGGTCGGCGGGGATCGCGCCTTTCAGCTCAATCGTCAAATAGCTGATACAGCGCCGCGCGTCCAGCACATACGGGCGCGGGAAAGCGGCGGTGGGGCAGGCGTGCAGGCAGCGCGTGCAGCTTCCGCACATCGACTCGCGGCCCGGCGTGTCGTAGTCCTCAAACGCCCGCGTCGTCAGAATCTCGCCCAGGAACAGGAACGACCCGCGCCGGGGGTGAATCAGCATCGTGTTTTTGCCGGTGAAACCGAGTCCGGCGCTCTGCGCGTGGCCCCGCTCCAAGACTGCGCCGGTATCGACGTAGGCGCGGCTGTGTACCGCGTCCCCGCCGGACTGCGTGCGCAGGCGCTCGGCGAGCGTTTCCAGGCGCGGCGTCATGAGGTTGTGATAGTCCGCGCCCCAGGCGTAATTTGAGATGCGCCCGCGCCGGGGATCGGTCAGGATTGCGTCCGGCGGGGCAGCGGTCGCGTAGTCCAGCGCGACGACGATCAGCGACCGCACGCCCGGCAGGATCACGCCCAGATCGCGGCGGCGGATTTGCCGGTCCTCGCGCGCGAGATAGCCCATTTGCCCGTGCATCCCGGCTTCGATCCAGGCGAAATAGGCGTCCAGGCGCGGCGAGGTCGCAGCGGGGATGATGCCCACGTCGCTGAATCCGAGGTCGCGCGCCCATTGGCGGACGTGTGCGGCGGTGAGGGTGGTTGGCATGATGGTCCTCTCGCTGATTCGACGTGACTCGATCCTGCCGGGTTTTCGCGCGGCTGGCAAGGGTGCGATCAACGCGCGCCACCCACGCCGCGATTGTGAGAATGCCCCATCCCGCGCGTGCAAAGCACGCCCCGCTACACGCTGAGAGGGGACTGAACATAACTGGGACACCCCCTCTCCAAACGAGTTGGAGAGGGGGCTGGGGGTGAGGTTTTTTAGCCGTTGAGAACGGGCAAGCCGATCAATTGATGCGTGTGGCGATGAGGGTGTAGGTAGTTTCGGGACCACCTTCCAGCTTGATGCTCAGATTCAACGTGTTGTTGTCGAACGTGAAGCGGTTGGTCGTGGCCTGGTTACAGGTGTTGGGCGTGGCTCCCAGCGTGCCACCCGTACCCCAGCGCAGCGTATCGCTGACGCATTGCACCACAATCGTGAACTCGCGGGAGAAAAGGTTGCCGGGCTGGTTAGACAGTTGAGGTACGCGCACGCGCACGAGATGCCAGCCGGGTGAAGGCAGATTCTGCGAGAACGTGACGGTGTCGCCTACCGCGTAATCACGCGATATCTCGAACAGCAGTTGCGTGGGCGACGGCGGGAATACGGCCTGGGTGGGCGTATAGGACGGCGTATAGGTGGCCGTCGGCGGCGGCGGCGTGTAGCTCGGTGTGTAGGT
>CAZMNL010000972.1:0-1520 GCA_964567525.1 uncultured Anaerolineaceae bacterium | reverse complement strand
TACCAGGACATCGACGCGCTAGAAAACAACGGGCTGCTTTTCGCCGGAGACAGCGCCTCCCAACTCGGCCAGGAACTGCTCACGCTCGCCGAACTGGACACACTGCTTGATGACAACCGCGTGCAACTGTTCTTCGTCAGCGCACCGATCAGCCCGCAGGCGTGGCACACCTTCACGCTGCAAGACCGCGATTATCTGGATGTATTGGCCCTGCTGGCCCGGCACGGGATTCCGTATGCGGTAGGCTTCCGGTGGTACGTGACGAACAGCAGCAAACAGCAGTTTGCCGCATTGTTCTACGAGCATCTGCTCACCGATCCGGCCATTCCTGAGCGCGCGGCGCTGCACGCCCGCCGCCATATGTATGACCTTGACCCACACGACGAGACGTGGGCTTCGCCGCTGTTGATTGCGCAAACCCCGCACGGTTTGCCAGAGGGTGATGACTGAATCATGAGCCTGTTACGCCGTATACAAGAGCGCAATGCGAATGCCGATTCGCCATTTGACGATCTACCGGTTGGCGAGCAGCCTGAAACGCTCGACGCCGACCTGCCGATCCGCCAGTTATGGGAGCACCGCGCCAACAGCCCGATCTTCTCCGCCGCCATGACGCGCGATAACCGTTTCGTGATCGCGGGCACCGAAGGCGGCGACGTGCTGTTCTTTGACATTGCCGGGCGGCTGCTGTGGCACGGGCGCGTCGCCGGGGGCGTGCGCCAGATCGCGCTGGCCGAGGATGCGCAGCAGTTCGTAGTAGGCACCATTCTCAATGAAGGCAAAAACGCCTATCTGTGGCATTACAACGGGCGACTGCTGCATACCTTCGAAGCCAACGGGCAGACCTGGGCGGTAGCAATCACGCCTACTTATGGCACTACAACGGGCGGCTGCTGCAAACCTTCCAGACCGAGGGTCAGGCGTGGGCCGTCGCCATTACGCCCGATGCCAGCCTGATCGCGGTCGGCTCGCACGACAGGCACCTGTATGCCTTCGATCATGCTGGCGCACAGGTCTTCAAGAAGGCGGTCAATGCTCCGATATATGGCGTCGCCATCAGCGCCAGCGCGAATCGTATTTTCGCCGCCGCCGACAACAACCAGGTCATGGCCTTTGATCATGCCGGAAACCAGCAGTGGACGTTTGAGATCGGCCAGCCTCCCTGGGCCGGAATCCGGATATCCGACGAGGCGCAAACGCTCCTGGCGGGGTCCAACGATGGGCACGCCTACTGCCTGGACTTTGATGGTGCGGAAAAGTGGCGTTTTAACACCGGAGATTTCGTCAACGCGCTGGCGATGACACCGGATGGCCGGTTCTATACGGCGGCAGGCAACGCCAACACCGTCTACCGGCTCACCTCGCCGCGTGGCGCGGCCCTGTGTTGCCGGGCGGCTCCCTCCCCCCTCGTGGGGGAGGGATGGGGTGGGGGGTCAGGCGGCCCGCACCGTGCGCTGTTCGATCCGCTTCTCATGCTCGCCCTGGATCAGCCGGTTCACATAGACGCCCGGCAGGTGGAT
>CAZMNL010000971.1:1065-1521 GCA_964567525.1 uncultured Anaerolineaceae bacterium | reverse complement strand
GCCGTTTCCGCGAGGACTGGCTCACGCGCGAGGTGCCGCTAAGCGGCGCGGACCTGATGCCGACCGACCCCACCGATATTCTGCTGGAGATCGGTACGGAGGAACTGCCCGCCCATGATCTGGGCGAAGCCCTGGCGCAGTTGAACGCGCGCGTTCCCGCATTGTTTGAGGAACTGCGCATCGATCACGCGGGTATTCACATCATGGGCACGCCGCGCCGCCTCGTGATTCACGCGCAGCAGGTAGCCGTGCGCCAGCGTGACGAAGAATCCTGGGTCAAAGGCCCCCCCGCCAACCGCGCGCTTGACTCCGATGGCAATCCAACTAAAGCCGCCGAGGGGTTCGCGCGCGGCAAGGGCGTAAATGTCGATGCCCTGGAAGTGCGCGAGATCGACGGCGGCGAATACGTCGGCGCGTTGGTGCGCGAAGTAGGCCGCCCGACCGGTGAGGTGCTGG
>CAZMNL010000971.1:0-1055 GCA_964567525.1 uncultured Anaerolineaceae bacterium | reverse complement strand
TTTTCCCGGGCCTGATCGCGTCGCTGCGCTTCGCTAAGTCGATGCGCTGGAACGACAGCGGCATCAGTTTCTCGCGCCCGATTCGCTGGATCGTGGCCCTGTTTGGGCGGCAGGTGATCTCGTTTGTATACGCGGACGTGCAGAGCGACAGTATGACGCGCGGTTTGCGGCCTTACGGCTCACCGGACATCGTATTGAGCACGGTCGAGAACTACTTCGCGGAGATGGAAAAGCAGGGTCTCATCCTCGACCCTGAACAGCGCCGCGAGACGATCTGGGAGCGCGCGACGCAGTTGGCCGGTGAGGTCGGCGGCATGATCCCTGACGATCCCGATCTGCTGGAAGAAGTGACCCACCTGGTTGAGCGCCCGACCGCGATGCGCGGGACGTTCGAGGAACGTTACCTGGCGCTGCCGCGCGAGGTGCTGATCGCCGTGATGCGCAAGCACCAGCGTTATTTCCCGGTGGAAGACGCTAAAGGGGACCTGCTGCCGTACTTCATCGCCGTGCGCAACGGGGATGATCTGCACCTGGACGTAGTGATCGATGGTAACGAGCACGTCATTCGCGCGCGCTTTGCCGATGCTGATTATTTCTACAGCGCCGATATCAAACAACCGCTGGAAAACTATCTGCCGCGCCTGAGCACGCTCACGTTCCAGGAAAAGCTTGGTTCGATGCTGGACAAAAACAACCGCGTGGCCGGGCTGGTCGCGGCGCTGGCGGGCTTGCTTGACATCTCCGATGAGGACCGCACCACTGCCGAACGCGCGGGCGCGCTCTCCAAAGCCGACCTGGGCACGCAGATGGTCGTCGAGATGACCTCATTACAGGGTGTCATGGGACGTTACTACGCGCTGCACCAGGGTGAATCCGAAGCCGTCGCAAATACGATCCTTGAGCACTGGCTGCCACGTTCGGCGGGCGACCGGCTGCCCACCGGCAAACCGGGTATTCTGCTGGCGCTTGCGGACCGGCTGGATAGTCTTGTCGGGTTGTTTGCCGCTGGACTCGCGCCGACCGGCAGCGCTGATCCGTTCGCGCTGCGCCGTGCG
>CAZMNL010000970.1:0-1523 GCA_964567525.1 uncultured Anaerolineaceae bacterium | reverse complement strand
CGTGGTGGAACTTGTGCGGCGTCAGAATGAACACGGCGTCGAGCTGGTCGCCGTAGTCACGCAAGAACTGCGCCAGGTCGGGTTCGTTGGGCGGCACGGCGATCCCGCCCGCCTGGAAGACTCGCGCCGCCGCGTGATAATTCGCCTCCGACGGCTCGCACACGGCGATCACCTCGGTGGTGTCCTGCTGGTCGAGCAGGTTGGGGATGTAGCGCCCGCGTGCCCAACCGCCCACGCCGATGATCCCGGCGCGGACTCGCTTCGTTTCAGACATAGTATTATGCTCTCCTGGGTAGATCAAAAAGAACCGGTTAACGCCCCAACTATACCCCTGCCGCGCCAAATTCAGTACATCGCAATAGCCGCGAATTGGGGCTTATGGGGAAATGCGCGATCTTGCCCGGCGTTGACGAATAAGGCTACGCCAGGAAAATAATTCCCCCATCCCCGCGTGACCTGCGGTCACGTCCCCCCTTCCCTTGTATGATGGGAAAGGGACACTCAAACGCTAGTACCGCGCGGCAGAAGTCACACACCAGTTGTAGGGGCGGGTTTCATCGAACCGCAGGTTCGCACCCGCCCAGGGCGACTTTAGAAAGTCGCCCCTACAAAAACCGCAGGGTTATTTCCGCCAACGTGTACTAGCCCCGTCCTTGCGGGGATTTGTTCGGGCTTCACCGCGAATTTTAACATGTTTTAATTGTCAATCCGGTCTATTACTGTTATTGTTGGCGCAGGGATTGCGCCATTTTTCACCAGGAGCTTATGCGCCAATGGTTTTTAACGTCACCAAATTACCCGATAAGCCGGTCGTGGTCTTCGAGCCGGAAGAACGTTTCAGGCTGATCAAGACGCTGCCCAAGATGATCGAGGACGTGACCAGGGTGCTCGATACGCTGGACACGCCGGTGTATTACATCTCCGATATGCGCCGCGCGGAGATCAGCCTGGACGACATTTTCCTGGGCATGACGCAGGTCGTGCTGGGCGAACGCCCGTTCCTGCGCCATGAGAATATCCGCGAGGTGTTGATCATCACCGCCAACCCGATGATCAAACGCATCGCGCGCGGTATCGGCAGCGGGCTGTACGGCGAAATCACCGTCAAGGTCTTCCCCGACCGCGAAACCGCGCTGGCCTACGTGGACCAGCAGACCGGGCACATCGCCCCGCCCCCACAGTTTTAGCGCTCCACGCGCACGCCGGACGCGATCAGGGCGTTGTGCAGGGCCAGCGCGCGCGGATCGATCAGGCGTTGGCGCGTCACCAGGTAGCGAATCACCGATCCGACCGCGAACAACAGCGCCACGTCCAGACTGCCGAACATCAGCGCGCGCAGATATTGGGCGTGCTTGCGCGTGCGCGTCGGTTCGGCAAGGTCGGCGATGAACATGATCTTGGCGGCGATGGACATCACCGGCGCGCCGGTGGTGTGCAGCGCGCAAGCATCGCGCAGCACGGGATCATCCAGGCCGAAGCGCTCCGCCGCGAGCGCGTACCCAACGGCCCCGTGCAGCAGCATC
>CAZMNL010000969.1:0-1525 GCA_964567525.1 uncultured Anaerolineaceae bacterium | reverse complement strand
GTGGGCGTGGCAGTGTCCGTCGCGGTCGCGGTGGGCGTGTCCGTCGGTGTATCGGTTGGCAGCGGCGTATCCGTCGCGGTGGGCGTTGCGGTCGCCGTGTTCGTCGGTGATGGTGTGTGCGTCGCGGTATGCGTGGGCGTCACGGTCGCGGTGATGGTGGCGGTCAGCGTCGGAGTCAGGCTGACCTGCGGCGTGCGCGTGGCGTAACTTTCCAGGTCGCCGGGTTCAACAGGCGGGCCGGAAATGCGAAACGCGCTGACGGCAAGCTGTGAGGTCAGCGGCGGCAGGTCGATGCTCAGCAGGCCCGCGCCGGGGTCATCCGGGCCAGCAACACGGCTCTGCACCTCACCGAAGACACCGCCCGTGATAGTGTTCCAGACCAGCACGCGGTAGTTTCCGGGCGGCATGTTCGCCGCGCGCAGCGTGACATTGATCGCGTCCAGGTCGCCGCCCTGCGCGAGGATATCCCAGGTGTAATCGCGGTGATGCACCCAGACCAGCAGCGCGCCGCGTTCGCGGTCGGCGAGTCCGACGGTGCGCACCGGGGCGCGGTACTGTGCGACGGCGATGTAATCCAGTTGCAGCCAGTCTTCGCCCAGGTTATCCAGCACGACGGTGTGCGCGCCCGCGCTGACCGGCACGGTGAGCGCGACATCGTCGCTGTCAGCGCTGAAGTCCACGCGCGCGATTTCTTCCCCGTCCACGATCACGAGCAGTTGCGCGGTGGCGGACGCCGAGACATTGCGCACGCCAATGCTGAGTTCGGTATCGACGGGCGGCGCGATGGTGAAGGTCTGCGGGCGGCTGCGCTCCAGGTTGATCGCGCCGTAAAGATACGCCGGGAAGGTATTCGCGGGGGGACGGAGTCCGTCGCCGGTCAGGTGGTACAACCGGCCCACCGGCGGGCTGCCGGGAAACTCGCGGTTGAAGTCATCAACGCGCACCGCGCCGTAAGCAAGCGGGCTGTTGGCGACGATACCGATCTGCGCAGGCTGCCAGTCAAAGCTGGACCAGGGGACTTCACGCACGAAGGCGACCAACGGATCGTAGATATTGTACAGGTTGGCGCGGTCAATGTAGGCATCCCACCACCAGGACATCGCACCCCCGGCGCTGCCGGAGAGCGCCGCCGCCCACGCGGTGTTACGAATGTGTACGCCAGTCGGGTCGGCGCTGATCGGTTCGTACCAGCGGTTGAGCGAAAATTCCGCCAGCAGCACGGGTTTATGCACGGTGGCGAAAGCCGTACCGAGCGCATCCAACGTCCCGGCCACCTGGTTTTCGGGCAGGCCATCGGGCAAATTCTGGTAAAACTGCACCAGCGCGATATCGAGTTCCGCCAAACCCCACACGGCGGGGTTGGAGTCTTGTGTGCCTGCCGTGACCAGGTGATCGAACGGGTCGCGCAAGGCGAGCGCGGCGGCCATATCGCGCAGCCAGGGCAGCGCGTCCGCGTCGGAATAGCCGGGCAGCGCGTCCACCGCGTCGATGATCTCCCACGCGAAAATGTGCGGGCTGTAGCCCC
>CAZMNL010000968.1:0-1532 GCA_964567525.1 uncultured Anaerolineaceae bacterium | reverse complement strand
CGTGGAGCAGCACTTCCGCCCGGAGTTCATCAACCGCCTGGATAAGATCGTGGTCTTCGGGCTGCTGGGGCCGGACGCCGTGCGCGACATCACGCGCCGCGAACTCAACGACGTGCTGCGGCGTGACGGCATCAAACGCCGTAACCTGCTGGTTGAGATCGACGACAGCGTGATCGACCTGGTGCTCAAAGAGGGCTACAGCCAGGAATACGGCGCGCGCTTCCTCAAGCGCACGATTGACAAGCAGGTGGTCGTGCCGGTGGCGCGCCAGCTTGCCGAACGCACCGGGGGGGACCAACACCTGCTGCGCGTGCTGGTCGAGGGGGGCCGCCTGGCGCTCAAGACCGTGCCGATTGACGACGCCACCCGCGCGACCGTCACCCTGGCGGACGGCAACGGCACCGGGCGCAAACAAAAGATGACCCTGCCGGACCTCGTGGAAGGTTTCGCACTGCTGCGCCGCAAGCTGGCCGACTGGGCCGAATCCGACACGGTGAAGGCCATGCAGCGCGAAAAAAGCGTGCTGCTCTCGTCCACGCACACCGACGAATTCTGGCAGAACCAGGATCGCGCCGGGCAGAAGATGCGCCGCTTCTACTTCCTGGACCGGCTCACGCGCCGCCTGCGCCAGTTGCAGGAACGCGCCGAATACCTGGAAGACCTCGCCGCGCTGGTTAGCCGCGAGCGCGATATCAGCTACCAGACCGAACTGGCGAAGGACTACGAGCAGTTGTACAACGACGTGGCCTTCCTCGATATCGAGATGATCACCGCACGGCTGCCGCACCGCAACCAGGCCATGCTGCTGATCACGCAGATGGGCACACAGCCCGCGCTGCCGATGGTCCCGCACACGGCCTGGCCGCGCCGCCTGTCGGAAATGTACCTGTGGTGGGCGGAACACAAGGGCTACGACCGCGACATCTACCTGCTGACGCCGGACGCCAAATCGCCGGGCGGCAAAGCGTTTGTGCAGCTTCGCGCGGGCAACTTCCGCGACCTGATGCAGCGTTACGCCGCCTACGACCACACCGACGAGATCGCCCTGTGGTTCGAGGGCAGCAACGTGTTTGGGTTCCTCAAAGGCGAGCGCGGTCTGCACCGCCTGCTGACCACCGAAACCGGCGGCGAAGACCTCGCACGGGCGCAGGTCTTCGCGCTGCCGGACGGCACGAAGGTGTCCGACTGGCTGGCGGATTACCAGCGCATCAAAACCGATATAGCCGAGGGGCGGCAGTCCCCGCCCGCCCAGGAACGCCACTCCGTGATCCGCGCCTACAGCCTGGACCGTTCGGACAAGTTCATCCGTGACCAGCGCACCAGCCTGCGCGTGACCAACATCAAGAACGTGATGCAGAAGAGCCAGCTTGACGAGTTCATCCTGGCCTACCTGCGCAGTGAGGAAGCCAACATCAGTTGGGAGGACCGCTACCCGCCGACGTTCCCGTTTTAAGCCGATTCACCGGAGCGCCTCGTAGGGGCGGGTTTGGAAACCCATACGCATTAAGTTAAGGTTCGGGATGGTCGGTCGG
>CAZMNL010000967.1:0-1534 GCA_964567525.1 uncultured Anaerolineaceae bacterium | reverse complement strand
ACGTTCGACGTGACGTGTTCCACCAGCGCCGCGCCGCTGAGTACCAGGCCACACCAGGGTTGCGCCAGCACCGCCGCCAGCGCCAGCGCGTCGAGCGTGGTGTCGTGCGCGGCGGCGATCTGGTTGAGCTGCGCGCGTTTTTCGGCGAAATCGGGATCGGTGTTGCGCGCGGTCAGGCGACCGTTGGCGAGCGCCTCCTTGACCAGCACGCCCATACCCGCCGCGTGCGCCTCCGCCAGCGCGGGACCCGTCGAGGGTTCGAGGATGTTCCAGGTGGCCTGCACGGTGTCGAACAGCGGTTCCCCGCCGCGCTGCACATCGAGCGCGCGGTGCAGCGTCTCGGCCTGCTCCGGCCCGCTGAGCGTCAGCCCAACGGCGAGTCCGGCGGCGCGGTAGTCGGCGAGCTGGTCGAGCACGGCGGCGTTATCCAGCACGCCGCTGTCCAGCGTGGCGGAGTGAATCTGGTAGAGGTCGAGGTGTGCGCCCATGTGGGAGTCACTCTCCGCGCGCTGGCGCTGGAGCACGGCCAGCGAATGCTCCTTGACCTCGTGGACCTCAGCATCGACCTGCCAGTCTGCCGTATAGGTATAGCCCCACTTCGAGCCGACCGTCACCTGATCGGGCGTGATACCGCGTGCCGCCAGCCAGGACGCGAGGAACTGTTCTGCTTTGCCGTAGGAGCGCGCCGCGTCGAAGTAGCGGATTCCGGCGTCCCACGCGGCATCGAGCACGGTGTGGGCGTGCGCTTCCATCGCCGCGACGGATTTATCGCCGCCCATGTCGGCATCGTGGCCCAGGTTGATGTAGCCGGGGCGACCGAGCGCGGCGAGTCCCAGGCCGATAGGCGTGACGGTCAAACCGGAGCGTCCGAGGGTGCGGGGGGTGAGCATGGGAAGTTTTCTCCTGAAAGAATCAAACCACGGATAACGCGGATAACACGAAATAGAAGCGCGTGCTAATCGCACGCGCAATTGGCATTCTAGAATGTAACAAACTATGCGCTCACTTGCGCACCTGCCACAGCCGGATCGTGCTGTCGTGCGAAGATGAGGCGAGCTGCGTACCGTCGGGACTGAAGGCCACGCCCATGATACCGCTTTCGTGGTCGTCCAGGGCGCGCAGCGCGCGGCTGAGCTTGCCGTCACTGAGTTTGAGCGCGTTCCACAGGCGGATTTTGCCGTCCAGCGTGCCGACCGCCAGCAGCGCGCCGTCAGGACTGAAGGCCACGCCGCGCACGCAGTTGGCGTTGAAGTCGGCATAGTACACGGTTTCGACGACTTGCTGCTTTGCCACGTCGATCATCGCCAGTCCCGCGCTGAACAGCCCGACCGCGATCAGTGTACCGTCGGGACTGAAGGCCACCCGGTACACGCTGTCGGACACTTCCACTGCCGCCGCCTCGCGGCGCTCAGCCGGATTGGACATATCCCACAGGCGCACCAGTTGGTCCGATCCGCCGGACGCCAGCAGTGCCCCGTTAGGGCTGAACGCCACGTCGGCGGCGGCTCCGTCGTGCGCGCCGAGCACGCCCAGC
>CAZMNL010000966.1:0-1536 GCA_964567525.1 uncultured Anaerolineaceae bacterium | reverse complement strand
CATCTGGGCGCAGGCGATGATCAAACGCGCCGCCGCCCAGGTCCACGCCGATCTCGGCCTGTTCCCGGATCGCACAGTGGGCGCGCGCACGATCTCCGGCGCGCAGATCGCCCAGGCCGTGATAGACGCCGCCGACGAGGTGCTCGCCGGGCGCTGGAACGATCAATTTGTGGTCGATCCGTTCCAGGCGGGCGCGGGCACGAGTCACAATATGAACACCAACGAGGTGATCGCCAACCGCGCCAACCAGCGGCTCGGCTTCGCGCTGACGGATGCCGAGCGCCCGGTGCATCCCAACGATCACGTCAACATGGCGCAGTCCACCAACGACACGATCCCCACCGCGATCCGGCTCGGCGTGCTGTGGCGGCTGGACGAATTGATCGGCACACTGGAAGGGCTGCGCGCGGCGCTGGCGCACAAGGCCGCCGAGTTTGACGACGTGGTAAAAAGCGGTCGCACCCACCTGCAAGACGCCGTCCCCGTGCGGCTGGGGCAGGAATTCGGCGCGTATGCTAAAGCGGTCGAGCGCGACATCGGCAAGATCACGACCGCCGCCGAGGGGCTGCGCCGCCTGGGGATCGGCGGCACGGCGACCGGCTCCGGCCTGAACGCACACCCGGAATATCACGCGCGCATGGTCGCCACGCTCAGCGCCCTGACCGGCTTCGACCTCTACGAAAGCGACGACCTGTTCGAGTCGATGCAGTCGATGCAGGACGCGGTCTTCTTTTCCGGCGCGCTGCGCACGCTGGCGCAGGACCTGGCGCGCATCGCCAACGATTTTCGCCTGCTGAGCAGCGGCCCGGCGACCGGCCTGGACGAGATCAGGCTGCCCGCCGTGCAGCCGGGGTCAAGCATCATGCCCGGCAAGGTGAACCCGGTGCTGGCCGAAATGCTCAACATGGCGATGTATCACGTCATGGGCAACGATTTAACGGTCATGATGGCGGGGCAGGCGGGGCAGCTTGAGCTGAACGTGATGATGCCGGTCCTCGCGCATAACCTGTTCGAGATGATGCACGTCATGATCGGCGCGGTGCGCGCGTTTAGCGAAAAGTGCGTGGTCGGCGTGGAAGCCAACCGCGAAAAAGCCGAAGGCTGGCTGGCAAAAAACGCGATCCTGGTGACGGCGCTTAACCCGATCATCGGCTATGCACGGGGCGCGGAAGTCGCCAAAAAAGCGATGGCGGAAAACCGCCCGATCCTGGAGGTGGTGGTCGAACTCGGCTACCTCTCCGAAGACGCGGCACGCGCCGCGCTGGACGCCCGCACCATGACCGGGGGCGGCATCACGGGGGGATAAGCTTGACTCCCCGCGCCCGTAAAGCCTCGCCCGACGGTGAATCCGTCGAGATACATACCGGCCACCCCGTCAACGGGGCTAAACGCGCGATCAGCGGGCCGCTCTGCGGTCCAGCAGATCTATAGCCCGACGAACGAACCGCAGGTTCGCGTGACCGTCGGGCGCAGGGCGATTCGGGTGCGTTTCAAATTCGGGGCAAAAAGATGCACCACAGAGTACACGGAGGACAC
>CAZMNL010000965.1:0-1539 GCA_964567525.1 uncultured Anaerolineaceae bacterium | reverse complement strand
AGTCCCGATTTACTATACGATTCCTGTGCTTTGCTAACGAAATTCTATTACGCATCCAGTACACTACGGACGCTGCTTGGTGACGGCAGTCCAGATTTACTAATAAGTCGCCAGTTAACCGTCATCAGCCACCCGCGCGGAACTGCCGCGCCGCCACCGATCACTGACGACTGACAACTGACCACTGACCACTGAAAGTCAGGAGAGTGGGACCGTGACACCCGACAACACCCGCCCTGAACACGATCTTCAGGATGAACACGCACCCGACGCCGGCCCCGAAGCACACGCGGCGGCTGATCCCAACCCCGCCGCTGCCGACCCTATGAACCAGCACACCAGCGAAAACGACGGTGCAGACGCTATGACGATGCAGGAACAAGACCAACACGAACTTGTCGCCCAGCTTGAACAGGCGCAGACCAAAGCCGACGATTACCTGGACAGTTTGCAGCGCGAGCGCGCCAACTTCCAGAACTATAAAAAGCGCGTCGAACGCGAACGCACCGAACAGGCCCAGGCAGTGCAGGCGCAAATGCTGCTCAAACTGCTGCCGGTGCTGGACGACTTCTACCGCGCGATGGACGCCGTACCGGACGCTGCGCAGGACTCCTGGTTCGCCGGAGTCGAGCTAATCCTGCGCCGCCTGGAACGCTATCTCGCCGACCATAACGTGACCGAAATCGAGGCGGCGGGCCAGCCCTTCGACCCGAATTATCACGAGGCGATTGGCCTGGATGCCGAGACGGACGCCGACAGCGGCACGATCACCGATGTGCTGCTGCGCGGGTATAGGCACGGCGAGCGCGTTCTGCGCCCGGCGATGGTGCGCGTGGCTGAGTAGTATCGTGCGGCAGAGATGCTGCACGGGTTGTAGAGGCAGGTTTCATCGAACCGCAGGTTCGCACCTGCCCAGGGCGACTTTAGAAAGTCGCCCCTACTAAGCTAACCGCTACGCGCGCAGCGCGTTAAAACGTCATCATCTATCACATCACAAGTCTAAACACGAGGTGAACACAACATGGGTAAGATAATCGGGATTGACCTGGGCACCACAAACTCGGTGATGGCCGTCATCGAAGGCGGCGAGCCGACCGTGATCCAGTCGGCGGAAGGCGGGCGGCTGGTCCCGTCGGTCGTGGCCGTCAACAAGCAGGGCGAACGCCTGGTCGGGCAGTTGGCCCGCCGCCAGTCCGTGATGAACCCGGAAAACACGATCTTCTCGGTCAAGCGCTTCATGGGGCGCAAGTTCGAAGAAGCCGAAGTGCAGGCCGCGCTGGAAGTCGTGCCGTACAAGGTGAGCGCCGCGCCGAACGGCGATATTCGCGTCCACCTGGGCGGCAAGGAATACAGCCCGCCGGAGGTCTCCGCGATGATCCTGCAAAAGATGAAGCAGGACGCCGAAGAATACCTGGGCGAAGAAGTCACCGACGCGGTGATCACCGTCCCGGCGTACTTCAACGACAGCCAGCGCCAGGCCACCAAAGACGCGGGCCGTATCGCCGGGCTGGAAGTCAAGCGCATCATTAACGAGCCGAC
>CAZMNL010000964.1:0-1544 GCA_964567525.1 uncultured Anaerolineaceae bacterium | reverse complement strand
GCGTCGGCGGTGGTGATCGAGGCGCTGCGCGATGTGTGGCGCGAGACGGGCACGACCGTGATCCTGGTGACGCACGATCCCGAACTGGCGCGCGAGATGGGCCGTGTGCTGGAACTGGTGGATGGGCGCATTGTGAGCAGGGAAACGGACCGATGAGCGCGACTCGAGGTGTTCAGCGCGGCAGCACGAACGCGGTCGCGTCGTTGTGGAAGTTCGCGTTATTTTCGGTGGTGCATTCGCTGCGCGATATGGGGCGCAACCGGGGCCGCACGGCGTTCGCGCTGGTATGCGTGGCGACCGGCGTCGCGGCGGTGGTGGCGCTGCGCACGCTGGCGTTTATGGTCGGTGACGAGCTGACTTCCAATCTCGCGGAAATGAACCGGGGCGATATCCGCGTGTATGCTTCGACAGGCGTACCGGAACTGGTCGAACTCTCCAACGGGCAGCCGGTGTTCACGGCGGAGTCGGTGGCGCTGTTCGAAGAATGGGCCGATTATGAAGGCGTCGAGGTGATGTTCGCGCGCATGTCCGGCGTGGCGCAGGTCAAGCCGGAGCGTGACGAGCAAGGGGCGCTTTCTGCGCCGGGAATCACGCTGTATGTGGATGCGCGGCGTTACCCGTTTTATGCCACGATCCCGCTGGATGCGCCGTCCGGTAAGACGTTCGCCGAGGTGCTGCGGATGCCCGGCGATGACGCGCCGGTGCCGGTGGTGATATCCAAGACGCTCTCGCGGCAGACGCGGCTCGGTTTGCAGGTCGGCGACAGAGTGCGGCTGGGGGCGGCAGACGTGGAATTCGTGGTCGCGGGGATCGCGACGGTCGAGGCGGAAACCGTGCTGACGGTGCCGCAAACCGCGTTTCTGGATTACCTGTATTTGCCGTTTGAGGCGCAGCCGTTGTTAGGTGAAAAGCCGCTGCCGGATGAGGTATTCATCAAAGCGCCCGCCGGGACGAATATCAACGAACTTGAGTCCAGCTTGATCGCGTATTTGCAGGACAGCATCGACGCTGATACGGACCTGGGCGCGCAGTTGAACCGCGCGACCGTGCCGGAACTGCAAGCGCAGAACGAGGAAACCGCCGAAGTCATCGACGACATGATCCTGGTGATGGGGCTGTCGTCGCTGTTGATCGGCGGCATCGGGATTATTAACACGATGCTGGTGGTGGTCAGCCGCCGCACGTTGGAGATCGCGGTCCTTAAAACGCTGGGACTCAAGGCGTACCGCGTGACGGCGCTGTTCCTGGTCGAAGCGCTGCTGCTGGGCGTGATCGGGAGCGTGATCGGGCTGGCGCTGGGGCTGGTGCTCAGCTACCTGATCCGCGACGTGGGCGAAACGGCATTCCGAATCACGCTCGAATGGCGCGTCTATCCGGAGGCGCTGTCGAGCGGGTTATTCCTGGGCGTGGTGATGACCGGGTTGTTCGGCTTCCTGCCGACTCTGATCGCGGGGCAGGTGCGCCCGGCGGTCGTGCTGCGGCCTAACGAGGCGCAGATGCCCGCCGCCGGGCTGCTGCAAATGCTGGTGACGCTGGCCGTGATG
>CAZMNL010000963.1:0-1545 GCA_964567525.1 uncultured Anaerolineaceae bacterium | reverse complement strand
GCGGGGTGCATCTGGTGTGTGCGGCGGTCCCCGAAGGCGGGCGCACTCTGCGCCGCATCGCGGAACGGGCCGTAGTACGCGCTGGCATACTTGACCGCATACGAGAGGACATTCACGCCGCTATAGCTGGCGCTGTCCAGCGCGGCGCGGATCGCCGCGACCATGCCATCCATCATACCGCTGGGCGCGACCACGCCGGCCCCGGCGCTGGCGTGTGACACCGCGACTTTGCCCAGGATATCGAGCGTTTCGTCATTGAGAATGTCGCCCTCACGCACGATGCCACAGTGCCCATGATCGGTATATTCGCACATGCACACATCTGTGACTACTAACAGATCAGGATTAGCTTGCTTGATCGCGCGGATCGCCTGCTGCACGATGCCATCATCGGCGAAGTTCTCCGTTCCGAGCGCGTCTTTGTGTTCCGGCACACCGAACAGGATCACGCCGGGAATGTTCAGTTCGCTGATTTCGTCGATCTCGCGCGCGAGCTGGTCCACTGAGTGGTGATACACGCCGGGCATTGATGGAATCTCGTTGTGTATATTTTCCCCGTGTACGACGAACAGCGGGTAGATGAAGTTGGCCGGACGCAGCACAGTTTCGCGCACCATCGCGCGCAGATTTTGCGTGGCGCGCAGGCGGCGCAGCCGGATTGTAGGGAAACTCATCGATCCGAAGTCCTTTCAAACGCAGTGATTAACGCAGCGATCAAACCATCGACGGTGTGCGGTTCGGCGGTGAGATGTACCGGCAAACCGAGCGCGCGCACCGCGTCCGCCGTCACCGGGCCAATACACGCGATCAACGCTTCCCCGATCACGATCAGCGGATCGTCAAACTGCGCGGCGAAGTTCTGCGCGGTCGAGGGGCTGGTGAACGTGATCGCGTCCGGGGGGACTGACAGCGCATCAGGATCGATCTCCGGCGGCACGTTCTCGTAAGCGATCACCGCCGTCACAGCGGCCCCGGCCCCGCGCAGCAGATTCGCCAGCACGGGCCGCGCCAGGTCGCCCTGCGGCAGCAGCACGTGCGCGCCGTTCAATGGGGCGCGATCCGCTAACGCCGCGAACAACGACTCCGCGACGTGTTCCGCCGGGACGAGCGCGGGTCCGACCCCGCGTTTGCGCAGCGCCGCCGCCGTCGCCGGGCCAATCGCGGCAACCTGCGGCCACGCTGCCGGGGCCGGATGCTGATCCAGCGCATCAAAGCGCGCCCAGACGTGCGTAACCGTGTTGGCGCTGGTGAAGATCACCCAGTCATAGCCGGAGAGATCGCGCAGCGCGGCATCCAGCGGCGCGGGATCGGCGGGCGGCTGGATCGCAATCGTGGGAATCAGGACCGGGATCGCCCCATGTGCGCGCAGCCTGGCGGCGAAGTCGTCCGCTTTGTGTTTGGGGCGGGTGATCACGATGCGCTTACTGGCGAGCGCGGACGTACTCATGCCGGTAAATCTCCCCGAATCTCTTCCAGCAGCGCCCCAGCCCCTTCGCGTAACGCATTCTCAGCCAGCCGCACGCCCAGCGCCACCGCCTGATCGAC
>CAZMNL010000962.1:0-1546 GCA_964567525.1 uncultured Anaerolineaceae bacterium | reverse complement strand
TGGCGATTGAGTCCGCCAAGCTGGTCACCGCGCAGCAGGAAGAAGCCTGGGTCACAACCGCGCTGCTGCAAGTCGCCGAAGCGGTCAACACGCAGTTGGACACCAACCAGAGTCTTGAAACCATCGTGCGCCTGACCCCGCTGCTGGTCGGCATTGAACGCTGCGGGATTCTGCGATGGGATGCGGACAGGCAGCACTTCACTGGCGGCCCGGCGTGGGGCATCACCGCCGAAAACCGCCGCCTGTTCGCGGACGTGGCGCTCTCGACCGGGGACGGCGAATTCCTGGCCCGGCTGGTCGAGGCAGGCGATCCGGTCGCGTGCGGTATCGGCGCGGATATCGCGCTGCCGCCCGTGCTGCATAAGCTGTTCGAGAGTTCCTCGCTGCTGGGCCTGCCACTGAACGCGCGCGGACATCCGGTCGGCGCGATGCTGGTGGACCATCCCGCGCTCGGTGGGCAGATCGACCAACGCCGCAGCCGCATCCTCAACGGCATCGCGCACCAGACCGCGCTGGCGCTGGAAAACGCGCGCCTGCAAACTGAAGCCGCCGCCGCTGAACGCATGGAACGCGAACTCGAAGTCGCGCGCGATATTCAAACCAGCTTCCTGCCAGACGAGACGCCGCAGATCGAGGGCTGGGAGACTGCCGCCTTCTACCGCGCGGCGCGGCAGGTCGGCGGGGACTTCTACGACTTCTTCCCGGTGGACGAGCACCGCTTGGCGCTGGTCGTCGCGGACGTGGCCGATAAGGGCGTCCCGGCGGCGCTGTTCATGGCGCTGTCGCGCACGCTGCTGCGCGCGGTCGGCTCCAACCGCCACAGCCCCGCCGATACGTTGCAGCGCGTCAATGAACTGCTGCTGCGCGATACCCACTCCGACCTGTTCGTCACGCTGTGGTACGGGCTGTGGAATACGCGCGCGGGCGTGGTGCGCTATTGCAGCGCGGGCCATAATCCCCCGCTGTTGATTCGCGCAGACGGCAGCACCGAACGCCTGGACGCGCGCGGGATCGCGCTGGGCGTGATCCCTGATATTGTGCTGCACGAGGACGAGGTCACGCTGGGGCGCGGGGATGTGCTGGTCGCCTATACCGACGGCGTGACCGAGGCGCTGCGCAACGATGGCTCAGAGTTCGGCATGATGGGCCTGGAAACAGCGCTGATCAGCCTGCGCCGCAAGTCCGCGCCGGAGATCATGCGCGGGATCGTCAGCGCGCTCGATCACTTTGTGGGCGGCGCGCCACCGTTCGACGATATCACCATGATCGCGCTCAAGCACCGCCACGACGCGCCGGAACGCCCGCACCCGCACCTGCCCCCGCTGCCGCACCTCTTCACGCCGGATTAGGGGAAGAAAGCTTTAAGCTGTAAGCGATAAGCGGTTAGCTGAAAAAACGCCTCTGGCCCCGAATTTGTCCGCTCACCGGTTCGTATGCTTGCTGTAGGGGCGGGTTTGGAAACCCGCCCATGTGCATCAAGTTAAGCGGTGCTCGCCCTTCGCCTGGCGATCAAATCGCCAGGCTATAGGTCTGCTGGACCGCAAAG
>CAZMNL010000961.1:0-1547 GCA_964567525.1 uncultured Anaerolineaceae bacterium | reverse complement strand
GGGGGGGGCCAAACCCGCCCGGCAGAGCCAATCGCCGGACGCGCCTACGCATCAAACGCACGACTTCTTGACATGAGCCAACTCTGTACTTTCTCTCAAAAAAACCTTCTCTGTGACCTCTGTGTGCTCTGTGGTAGGATTTTTCAACCCGCGATCCAGCACATCTCGCCGCCGCGCTTTTGCTTAAATAGCCGAAGTGCTTTATCATTCTGTATAGACGGGGACGTTATCACATACCCCGCGTAAGAGTAATGTCGCCCGGAGTGGCAGGAATTGGAACATGCGGTTAAGTATGCGCCATCTGTGCCTGCTTGACATCACGTTCCAGTCCCTGACCTCCGGGCGTGTGGTTGCTACGGAGGACCGATGAGCAACAATGAAATGCCCCAGAATCGCACCTACAGCGCGATGGTGGGCGAACAAGAATTTGTGATCGAAACCGGCAAGCTCGCCCAACAGGCGGGCGGCGCGGTGACCGTGCGCATCAGCGAAACGCTGGTGTTTGCAACCGCCACGATGAGCGCTCACCCCCGTGAGGGCCTCGACTTTTTCCCGCTGAGCGTTGATTACGAAGAAAAGCTGTACGCCGCCGGGCGTATCCCCGGCAGCTTCATGCGCCGTGAGGGTCGCCCCTCGACGGCCAGCATCCTGATCGCGCGCGTCACCGACCGCCCGCTGCGTCCGCTGTTCCCTCAGGACATGCGTAACGAGGTGCAGGTGATCGTCATGCCGCTTTCGCACGACCAGGAACATCACGCCGATATGCCCTCGATTGTCGCGGCCAGCGCCGCCCTGCACATCTCCGATGTGCCCTGGGGCGGGCCGATTGGCGCGGTGCGCGTGGGCCTGATCAATGGCGAATTCGTCGCCAACCCTGCGATCTCGCAGATGGATGACAGCGACCTGGACCTGCGCATCGCCGGTACGCGCGACGCGGTTATTATGGTCGAGGCGGGCGCGAACGAGGTCGATGAAGAAACGATGGTCAAGGCGCTGCGCTTTGCGCACGACGCCATCCAACCCCTGATCGACATCCAGGAACAGATGCGCGCCGACGTGGGCAAGCCCAAGCGCGAGTATCCGACCAACGTCACTGACGAACGCCTCGCCCAGGAAGTCGAAGCGCGCATCGCGGGCGAGATCGCCGAGATCGCGCGCACGCACACCGACCGCCACGCCATGCGCGAAGCGGTGGACGCGCTGCGCGAACGCCTGCTGGCCGAGTACGAAAACGCCCAGATTCCCGAAGGCGGTGAGCCGGTCAACCTGAAGGACGTGCGCGACACGATCAACGACGTGCTGAAGAAGGAAATTCGCCGCCGCGTCATCCAGGACCGCACCCGCCCCGATGGGCGTGACTACGTGACGATCCGCTCGCTGGCGTCCGAAGTGGACGTTGTGCCGCGCGTACACGGGTCCGGCCTGTTCAAGCGCGGTGAAACGCAGGTTTTGAGCATCTGCACGCTGGGCACGCCCCGCGACAGCCAGCCGCTCGACGGCCTGTATCCCGAAGACACCAAGCGCTACATGCATCATTACAACTTCCC
>CAZMNL010000960.1:0-1548 GCA_964567525.1 uncultured Anaerolineaceae bacterium | reverse complement strand
TTGTAGGGGAGGGTTTATTAACCCTCCCTGGGCGGGTTTGGAAACCCGCCCCTACAAGATTGCCCGTCAATAAACGTAATCATGACCCCTTCCCCTCTCAACCTGGACACCTTCGCCGCTTTGCAGACCGGCGCGGGCCGCGCGGCGCTGGCCCGACTCGCGCAGTGCGATCTGCGCGAGGCGCATACGCTCGCGCTGCTCACCGACCTGCGGCGCGACCTGCCGCCGGATGTGGCGGGCGCGGCGCTGACTCTGGCCCGGCTGCGCGCACGTGGCGCGGCCAAGTTCACGCGCGCGGACCGGATGTTCTTCACGCCGGACGCGCTGGAACAGGCCAGCGGCGCACCGGTCAGCGCGTGGCGCGCGGATCGTTTCGCGGCGGCGGGCGTGACGCGCATGGCGGATTTGGGCTGTTCGGTGGGCGGGGATACGCTGGCGCTGGCCGCGATCCCCGGTTCAAGCGTGATCGCGCTGGACCGCGACCCGCTGCGGCTGCGCATGGCGCGCGCCAATCTCGCGGCGTATGGGCGCGCGGCCTATCTCGCGCAGGCCGATCTGCGCGAGCCGCTGCCGCTGCTCGGCGTCCCGGCGGCGTTCTTCGACCCGGCGCGGCGCTCCGGCGGGCGGCGCGTCTTCTCGGTGCATGACCTGCTCCCGCCGCTGGATACGCTCGCGGGCTGGAATTTTGCGGCGTGGGCGGTCAAGCTCGCGCCCGGCGTGGACCTGGGTGAACTCGCGTCCTACACGGACTCCGGCGCGGGAGTCACGTTCGTCAGCCTGGGCGGGGAACTGAAAGAAGCCGTGTTATGGGGCGGCGCGCTCGGATTCACGGGGCGTATGGCGGTGCGGGTTGCCTGGGACGCCGCGCCGGACATACTCGCGCCCGCAGACCTGCCCCCGCCCCCACTGAGCGCGCCGCGCGCGTACCTCTACGAACCCGATCCGGCGGTGATCCGTGCGGGGCTGTTCGGCGAACTCGCGGCGCAGGTGGGCGCGCAGACCGGCGCGGACCTCACCCGGCTGGACGAGCAGATCGCGTACCTGACCGGGGATGTGCTGGTCGAGTCGGGCTGGCTGCGCGCGTGGCCGGTGTGGGACGTGCTGCCGTTCAACCTCAAGCGGCTGCGGGCGCTGCTGCGCGCGCGCGGAGTCGGGCGCGTGACGGTCAAAAAACGCGGCAGCCCGATCACGCCGGAGACGCTGATCCGCAAGCTGAAGCTTGACGGCGACGGCGCGGAAGCGGTCGTCGTGCTGACGCAGATCGCCGGGCAGCACAGCGCGATCCTGTGCGGGGCGATGGTATCGGAGGACGGTTAGCGCACGCTGCGCCCGCGCCTCCGGGCGACTGCCCGGACCGCGTGCCTATGGCACGCGGCAACGCGACATACGTCGCGTCAGGCGCGGGCGCTCATGATGCGCACCGTGTGCGCTAAAAACAGCCCCTAGTACACGTGGCGGAAATAACCTTGCGGTTTGGCTCAAGTATAGATCGCGTGCAAAGGGTGATTTTAGCAGGACGCATTCGACATTTTAACGGGGACGGCAGGG
>CAZMNL010000959.1:0-1549 GCA_964567525.1 uncultured Anaerolineaceae bacterium | reverse complement strand
AGAGGCCAGAGCTATTTGATAGGGACAGCACCCCCACACACCCGAAAACCGCTGTCGCCGCTCCTGTGGTTCGGATGGGGGTCGGCGCGAAACGCGGCCCGCGCGAGGTCCTGATTGTTGAACCAGGAGCCGCCCCGCAAAACACGCGGGGCTGAACCGGCGGGGCCGTTATCCTCCGGCTCGCTGTAACTGCTGCGCCATTGGGTCAGGCACCAGTCCCACACATTGCCGCTCATGTCCAGCGCGCCATACGGCGATGCGCCGCCGGGGAAGATGCCCACCGCGCTGGTGCGCCCGATGCCGGTTTCGCTCGTGTTGCCTTTGGCCGGGTCGAACTCGTCGCCGTAGGGATAGATCAGGCCATCTGTGCCCCGCGCGGCTTTTTCCCATTCCGCTTCAGTCGGCAACCTGACTTCCGTGCCCAGTTTCGCGCTCAACCACTGTGTGAAGGCAAAGGCTTCGTACCACGTCACGCCCACTACCGGGTGATTGGGAATGTGCCACTGGGGATCGTTCCAATACGCTTCCGGGTGGCGCTTGTCGCCGCGCCAATCGCGGCCCGCGTCAGTCCAGTAAGCATCATTGGTATAGCCATCAGCGTTCACGAACGCCTCATACTGCGCATAGGTGATCGGGCAGCGGCTGATGTGGAAGGCGTCCAGGTGGACGGTCTGCTGCGGCGTTTCGTCATCGTAGGCTTGCGAGTCGCGGTCCTTGTCGCTGCCCATCAGAAACGGCCCTGCCGAGATCGTCACCCAGTCGATGTCCGGCACGCCATTGGGCGCTGCTACGCCGGGGCGCGGGTCGTCCAGCCAGCCCAGCACCCGCCCACACTGCGCCCGTTCAGCAGGCGGCAGCGCCTGCGGGGTCTTCACCAGCAGCACCAGCCAATCGATCAATGCAGCGCGTACCGGGCGCTCGCGGCGGCCCAGTCTGGTGATCCGGTGCAGGTCCTGTTCCACCGCGATCTGTCCGGCCAGCCACACCGCCCACCAGTCCGGATTGTCGGCGGGCAGCGTCTCCGGCAGGTCTTCGGCCAGCAGGTCGCTGATTAAATCCCACAGGTCGCTGGCGCGTCCCGTGTCGGCCAGCACATCCCCGGCCAGCTTACACGGTTCGCGCCAGATTAACGGCTGCGTTTTGACGTGTTCCCGAATCTGCAAAAAAGATTCGGCGTCTTCACATTCGGCGATCAGGTGCGCCCCGGCCAGGTATTCCTGAAAACTGCGGTGCGCAAAGTAAAACACGTCGCGTTCGTGGTCCTGCCCCGGCGAGACCAGCACGCCCGCGTTTTCGCTCAGGTAGGGGATCAGGTCGGCGGCTATATGGCGGCCCATCGGCTTGAGGTGCGTGTAGAGCAGCGACTCGGCGATTTCCGGCGTTTCTGACCCATCATGACATTCGCAATGCACGTCATACGCCAGCGCTGCCAGCCGGACATAGAGATCGTGTGGCGTTTTTTCGCCGAGCAGGACGGTCAGGGCGGGCGCGCCGGTTTTGCTCTGCGTCCAGCGATCCAGCAGCAGCATAATGCTCTGGCGATACAATG
>CAZMNL010000958.1:0-1551 GCA_964567525.1 uncultured Anaerolineaceae bacterium | reverse complement strand
AAACATTAGGGCCGAGACGCACCGATTGCCCAATACTGACATTAGGATCGATGCGCACGGGCGGCAGAAGATGCACCGAACCGGGAATCTCGCTCAAAATGTGGTTGTCGCGCTCCTCGGCCATGAATGCCGTGTTGATCGCCAGCAGGTCGAGTTCGCGCGTGAGGTGCAGGCGCGAGTCGGTGATGGCGTAGTTGACCGTGCGCCCGTCTTCGATGCCCATCTGGATCGCGCTGGCGATCTCGCGCTCGCCGCGTGGGGAAACCGGCACGCGCGGGATGTAGTCGAGGATCGTGGTGTCGAAGGCGTAGAGCATGATCGAGGCGTATTCGCCGCGCGGGATGTCGGGCTTCTCTTCGATGCCGGTGATACGGTCGCCCTCGATGATCACGCTCGACGACTTGCGAATCTGCTCCGGGGTGGTGGGCAGCAGGCTCAGTGAGGCGAAGCAGTCCGGCGTGGTGTTGAAGGCGTTCACCAGGTTCTGGACGTGGGCGGCGGAGGTCAGGTTATCGACCGACGAGAGCACGAAGGGGCCGGTAATGTACGGCGCGGCGAGTTTGAGCGCGTCCACTGTGCCGGTGGCGACGGCCTGGATCGCAAACTTGACGGTGGTGTCGGGGTGCCACGAGGTGCTGAGGTAGCTGGCGATAGCGCCTTCCTGGTCGCCGATGACGACGACAAATTTACGGATTCCGGCTTCGCGCAGGCGGTCCATGACGCGCGCCATGATCGGGCGGCCCAGGATCGGCAGCATGGACTTGGGGCGGTTCTTGGTCAGTTCACCCAGGCGCGTACCACGCCCGGCAGCGAGGATAACGGCTTGCTCGATCACGTATATGAGTCCTTTGTAAGGTCTAGGATTTGATGTGAATGAAAACGCTGTGATTATAGCACGATCCGGGCATGTTGTCGCCGGAAATTCAGCGTATTTTCACGCGGCGCATAGCGTGATTGTGCGCGGATTGTTATACTCTGAACTGTGTAAGTTTGTGGGGCAAATGGCGCGGGCACGCGCCATGAGTGGTTGTGTGAGGGGAACGTTATGTCGGCGACTGATCGCATGATCGCCTACCATATTGAGCGATTGAAGGACAAGAATCCGCAAGTCCAGTTGAAATCGATTCACGAGCTGGAACTGTTGGAAGCGGTGGAGGCGCTCTCTGCGCTGGAAGCCGTGTACAAGAGCGACTCCGAGCAGGAAGTGCGGGAGGCGGCGCAGGAGTTGGGGCGCAAACTCTACCTGAAGAAGAAGACCATCGAAGCCGGGCAGCAGACGGACGGCGCGGAGCCGGCGGGCGGCGAGTAGTACGCAGCGGCGCACGCATATAAACCAAACGAACGGGCGAAGGGCCAGCACAGAGGCCCTTCGCCCGTTTTTCGTGATGGTCAGGCGGCGCGATCAGTCGTTGAGCGCGGCGAGCCGTTCCTCGACTGATTCGCGGCTGGCGGTCAGCGCGTCGAGCTTGTCGCGCTCGCGCTGGACCACCTCCGGCTTGGCTTTGCTGACGAAGTTCTCGTTGGCGAGCAGGCCCTGCGTGCGCGCGATCT
>CAZMNL010000957.1:0-1553 GCA_964567525.1 uncultured Anaerolineaceae bacterium | reverse complement strand
TGGTGCGCAGGCCAAAAACGACCTGCCGCTGGCGTTCAGCGTCGGGGCGCTCGCGGTGGCGCTGTAACCAGCGTTGGTGTCCGGCCTGCGTGATCAGCCCATCCATGCCCCACCATTCCCCCATCGGGCCGTTGATCCACTCGACCGCGCGTTTATTGAATTCGCTGCTATACGGCACCAGGTCCAACAGCACACCCTGTAACATAAGATTACCCTCCACAGCAGACACCGATCATACACGCCCTCGCGGCGATCTCCGCGCTGATTATAGCCGCGCGCCCCGCAAAAAAACAGCGTCCGGGCGGGCTGCGCCTCAGTCCACCGGCAGCAGCGTGCGCAGCAGCAGCCCGCGCGCGTCCTGCACCGTCTCGACCGCCCAACCCGCCGCGCCATCCGCCGAACGCACCTGCCACCAGCGGTAACCGTCCGCCACGCGCGGCCCGCCGATGATCACCACGCGCGTCCCGCTGACCAGCCGCAGCGTAACCTCGCCCTGCAACGACGGCGACGAACGAATATTGAGCGCCTCGCCATCGGTGGTACGGATGCGCGCCCAATCGCTGCGCTGAAACGGCGGCCCCCAGCGCGGCACACCAACCCGCCCGGTGAGCGCCGTCAGGTCACGCAGCACACCGTCCGCGCCGCGCCAGTATGCCGTGCCAAGCCGCGCCGCCCCCGGCTCGACCACGTTCAGCAGCAGCGCCAGCCCATCACTGCCCCACAGGAAATCCACCGCGCCGCCCGCTGTGAGTACGTCCGTCACCGGCTGCGCGGTCGCCGTGCCGGGAGCCAGCCGGTACACGCGCGCCGATCCATCCTCATCCTGCCCAACAAACGTCAGCGTCCCGTCGGCCCACTGATTCGCGCCGGATACCGCCAACCCCGCGCCCTCGGTCAGCAGCACGGACACATTCAGCGAACCGGGGTCCAGGCTCAGCACGCGCCCGGCCCCACTCGCAATGATCGCGTTGCCGTTGAAATTCCAGCGCGCCTCGGTGTAGGCGTCGGCGGGCAGCGTGCTATCGTTCCACAGCGGCGTAACCGCGCTGGTGGCGATATCCACGCGCGCAAACGGCGCGGCATCCCCGGCCTGCACGCCCACCAGGAATTCATCCCCGCCGGGATGCCAGTCCAGCGGGCCGGTATAGCGGCGCGGCGCGGCATCCTGCGCGGTCACATTCGCGGCGACCTGCACCGCCGTGCCGGACCGGTTGAGCATCCACACGCCGCCGTGTGCCTCGCGCTCCGGCGCGGCGAGCACATACGCCAGCCAATCCCCCGCCGGGGACCACGCCAGCGCCGTGACTTCGGCGGGCGTGCCGTCGTCGTTGGCGGGCAGCACCACCGGAATCCCGCCCACGATCATCTGTTGATCGGGCGTGCTGTAGGCCAGCGTGCCATCCGGCGCGGCGCTGTAGTGCGCTACCCCGGTCATGCTGAATGTCAACTGGTCGGGGTGATTCAACCCGATCCGCAGCCGGAACACCTGCGCCAGGTCGCCCACGTCGGAGAGGTAATACAGCGTAGAGGGTAGCGCCTCCAGGCCCGCAACC
>CAZMNL010000956.1:0-1553 GCA_964567525.1 uncultured Anaerolineaceae bacterium | reverse complement strand
AAAGTCGCCCTGGGCGGGTGCGAACCTTCGGTTCGATGAAACCCGCCCCTACAACTGGTGTGTGACTTCTGCCGCGCAGTACTAGCCATGCCGCCGTGCTGCGGCAACACCACGACTCGTCAAATAGCCACTGACCACTGACGACTGTCTACTGTGAACTGACAACTCTACGGGGTGGGGACCGACTCATGACACATCCACATCACCGCCGCCGGGCCTGGATCGTGCCCGCGCTGGCGCTGCTTTTGATCACCGTGCTGCTGCTGAGCGTGATTCTGTCCGTGCCGCCGGGTTACGCGCAAGACGCCACCGCCACGCCAACCTACATCATCGAGGGAACCTACACACCCCCGGCACAAACGCCCGTGTTCGATCTTCCGCCGCGCGTGGAGATGCTGCCGGTCGATAATGCCGCGCTGGTCAATGTGCTGCTGCTCGGCAGTGACTCGAGTGACGCCTTCCTGCGCCGCACGGATGTGATCATCCTGGTGTCGATCAACAAGGACACCGGCACGGTCGCTATGTGGCACATCCCGCGCGCGCTGTTCGTCTACATCCCCAATCACACGCTTGACCTGCTGAACACGGCCTACACGCGCGGCGAGGCAGGCAATCCCGGCGGCGGGTGGCAGGTCGTGCGCGAGACGTTCCGCTATAACTTCGGCGTGGAACTGGACTACTACGCGCGCGTGAATTTTAACAGCTTCATGGAGATCATCGCGCAAATGGGCGGGCTGCGCATCACGGTGGACTGCGCGATCCAGGACTGGCGCTTGAAGGACGGCGATCCCGACCTGGACCCCACCGACGAGGACAACTGGGAACAGTTCACCCTGGGGATCGGGCGGCACCGGCTCTCGCCCTATATGGCGCTGTGGTACGCGCGCAGCCGCAAAACCACCAGCGACCTGGATCGCGGGCGGCGGCAGATCGACCTGCTGCGCGCCATGTGGGGGCAGATGAAGGCGTCCGGCTACTTTACGCGCGTGGATGAACTCTGGCCCTGGGTGGAAGCGTATGTTGATACCAACATGACGCTGACCGACGCGCTGCCGCTGGTCCCGATTGCGCTGGAACTCAACCCGGCGCAGATCGCGCGGTACGGCGGGCAGTTGGGCACGCACTACTTCACCGCCTACACCCCTGACGACGGGCGCGAGGTCCTGCTGCCCCAACGCGAGTCCCTGATCCCGATGATCGAAAACGTCCTGACGCCGCCGACCGGCAACCGGCTGAGCCGCGCGGCGGTGACGGTGGACGTGGTGGATGCGTCCCACTGGGAGATCGGCCTGCACCACGTCGCCGCCGACCGGCTCGCCTGGGACGGCTACGCGGCGCAGAGTCTCGACGGCGTGAGCAGCATCGCGCGCGATACGACCGTGATCTACGACTACACCGCGCAGACCAAAGGCAGCCCGCTGCCGGAGTTGATGCGTATTTTGCGCGTGGAGCCGTCCCAGGTCATGCGCCAGCCGGACCCCAACCGCGCGGTTGATTTCCGCGTGGAGATCGGCAGGGCGTACAATGCGTGTCTGTACGGCAACGCGGAAGAT
>CAZMNL010000955.1:0-1557 GCA_964567525.1 uncultured Anaerolineaceae bacterium | reverse complement strand
TCAACTTCCTGATCCCGCGCCTGATGCCCGGCGATCCGGCGCTGTTCCTGCTGGGGGGCGAAGTTGAGACGGCGGATGCGGCGGTTGTGGACGCGCTGCGCGAGCGCTACGGGTTGAACCAGTCGATCACCACCCAGTACACCACCTACTGGGGCAACCTGCTGCGCGGCGATCTGGGCTACTCGCTCCAGCGGCGGCAGGCTGTCGCGGATGCCATCGCCGACAAACTGCCCTGGACGCTGCTGCTGGGCGGCACAAGTCTGCTGCTGGCGACCGTGATCGGTATCGGGTTCGGGGCGTGGTGTACGTGGCGAGGCCGCTCGTTCGAGACGGCGGGCCTGGGGTTGGCGATTGGCCTGAACGCGATGCCGGCTTTTTGGGTCGGTATCCTGCTGTTGGCGAACTTCGCGTCGCGGCCCGGCGGGCTGCCCAGCTACGGAGCCTATACGCCCTGGGAGAGCTTCGCCCCGTTTTCACTGGACTGGCTGAGGGACGTGGGGCGGCATCTCGTCTTACCGGCGGCGACGCTGACTCTGGCGCTGGTGGGCGACATTACCCTGATCACAAATGCCGCCCTGCGCGAAGTAATCCCCGAACCATACCTGATCACTGCGCGCGGTAAAGGACTGCGCGAACGTACCGTTTTGCTTCGTCACGCGCTGCGCAATGCCTTGCTGCCGCTGGTGGCGCGCATCGGGTTAATGGCCGGGCTGATGTTCGGTGGCTCGACCCTGGTCGAGTCCGTCTTTTCGTATCCGGGGATCGGGCTGATGTTGTATAAAGCCGTGATCGCGCGCGACTTCCCGCTGCTGCAAGGCGGGCTGCTGGTGATCGTGCTGGCGGTGCTGGTCGCCAATGCCGCCGCCGACCTGCTCTACCGCCTGCTCGATCCGCGCGTGAGGACGGGGACATGATGGCACGTGTCGGGCTGGTGATCGTGGCTGGATTTGTGCTGGTCGCGCTGTTCGCGCCGGTCATCGCGCCTTACGATCCCTATGATCGGGTTGGGCGGCCCTTTCAGCGGCCTTCTGAGGCGCACCGGCTGGGAACCAACGACGTTGGGCACGACATCTTGAGCGAACTATTGGTCGGCGCACGGGTGACGCTGTTCGTCAGTGTCACGGTGGGGCTGCTCACGACCGCTATCGGGGCGATCATGGGCCTGCTGGCAGCTTACAGCACGCCGCTGCTATCCCGGCTGGTCCAGGCGGTGACGAACATCACCATCGTGATACCCCGCCTGCCGCTCGTGATCGTCGCGGCGGCGTATGCCGGGCGTGGGTTGACCGCCCTGATCCTGGTGCTGGCGGTTGTGTCGTGGCCCGCGACCGCGCGCGTGGTTCACGCCCAAACGCTGAGCGTTTCCCGCCACGAATACATCACGGCGGCGCGCAGCATCGGGGCTAGGCCGTTCTGGATCGCACGCGCGCATCTTTGGCCGGGCGTGCGTACCCTGGTCTGGACTCAGTTCCTGCTGGCGGTCAATTCAGCGGCGCTGACCGAAGCCGGGCTGTCGTTCCTGGGCCTGGGCGACCCATCTCAAAAAAGCTGGGGGAC
>CAZMNL010000954.1:392-1558 GCA_964567525.1 uncultured Anaerolineaceae bacterium | reverse complement strand
GGGCCTGGGGCAGCACGGCGCGACCACCGTCGCCGGGACGATGATCGTCGCGCACATGGCCGGGATTAAGGTCTTCGCCACCGGCGGGATCGGCGGCGTACATCGCGGTCACCCGGAAGACATCTCCGCCGACCTGATCGAATTGGGCCGCACGCCGATCACGGTGGTGTGTGCCGGGGCCAAGTCGATTCTCGACCTGCCGCGCACGCTCGAAGTGCTGGAAACGCAGGGCGTGCCTGTGATCGGCTACGGGATCGACACACTGCCCGCGTTTTACAGCCGGTCCAGCGGGCTGCCCATCGACCAGCGCATCGACACGCCGCAGCAGGCCGCCGCGATCATCGCCGCGCACGAACGGCTCAGTTTGCAGCATGGCGCGCTGATCGCGGTCCCCGTGCCGGAAGCCGACGCGCTGCCGGTGGACGAGGCCGAGCGCGCCATCGAAACCGCGACGCGCCTGGCGGACGAGGCCGGGATATCCGGCAAGGACGTGACGCCGTTTGTGCTCGGTAAAGTGCTGGAACTGACCGAAGGCCGCTCACAGAGCGCGAACATCGCCGCGCTGGTCAATAACGCGCGCGTCGGCGCGCAGATCGCGGTCGCGCTGGCAGGATAGCGGCGGCGGGCGTCCGGCATAGGCGGGCGTCATTGGCAGTCCGTGCGCGTTTGGCGCATGATCTGCGTATCGCCGGACCATACGGGGACACGCCAACCTCATGATCGCCGACACCCAACGCACGCTCGAATCGCTCTGGCCCGCGCTGCGCGCCGCGTGGAACTGGCTCACACGCGCCGCCGGGACGCTGTTCACACTGCTGATCCGGCTGGTGCTGCTGGTCGCGCTGCTGCTGGCGCTGAATGACGGCGTGATGCAGCCGACCTCGCTCCGCGAGCGCGTGACCGCCATCGCGCGCGATCACCTGTTCAACTTCGTGGGCTGGGAGGTGGACGCGCTGTGGGGCAAGGCCCGCGCGGAATTCCTGGGGGTCAGCGCGTATCTCGACGCGGACATCGGGCGCGCGGTCGTGCTGGACTACATGGAACGGCTCAGCGCGGCGCAGGCGCTCGATGCACGGATCGAGCAGTTATACGTCGATCCGGCGGTGGACGATCCCGACACGGCCAGCGCGGACCTGCGCACCGAACGCGACGCGCTGCGCGGCGAG
>CAZMNL010000954.1:0-382 GCA_964567525.1 uncultured Anaerolineaceae bacterium | reverse complement strand
CCGCCGACCAACCGCTGATCGAGGGCGTGATCGAGGCGCAGGTGGCCTCTGTGCTGGCGGGTGAGGGCTTTGGGCTGTGGGGGCAGGTTTTGCCGCCCGTCTCGATGCACTTTACCGAGCTGCCGGTCGTGCTGGTAGTTTCCCCGCGTGAGCGGATCGAGTTCGCGGTGGATGTGACGCTCGACCCGCTGACAGTCGATCAGCGTGCGGCGCTCGAAACGCGCATCGACGGCGAACTGGACGTGTCCTCGCTGGTTGTGCCCATCGGCGGCATGAGCCTGTATCCGAGCATGATCATTGAGCCGCGCCAGAGCGATCTCGCGCGCAAAACTGCGCGCGCCATCGAAGTCACCGCGCACGAGTGGGCGCACCATTACCTGAT
>CAZMNL010000953.1:963-1559 GCA_964567525.1 uncultured Anaerolineaceae bacterium | reverse complement strand
CCCTGTTCAATATTCTGGGGACCGGCATCCAGGGTTGCTCATTTCTTGACCTGTTTGCCGGAACGGGGAGCGTCGGGATTGAAGCGTTGAGTCGAGGGGCCACGCGCGCGCTGTTCCTTGACATGGATTGGCGCGCGATTCGGACGATCAACGAGAATCTATCACATACCCGGTTAGAGGAACGAGCCGAGGTACTGCGCGCCGATGCGTTTGCGTACCTGCAACGTCCCCAGCCAGAAGCATTCGAATACATTTTTGTGGCTCCGCCCCAGTATAAAGGCATGTGGAAGGATACCCTGTTGGCATTGGACCAGAATCCAGGGCATATGCCGCCCGACGGTATTGTCGTGGTGCAGATTGACCCGTCCGAACAGGAAGATATCGTGCTCGACGTACTGGAACTTTACGATGAGCGCGTTTATGGCAAAACCAAGTTGCTGTTTTTTGAACGGCTGCCCGCTGACGCGGAAGAAGAAACTGTCAAATCAGCCAGTGATCCACCGGATTCAACTCAATAGATCCGTTTCATCGTGTTTTTCGTCAAGGCGGCGCTGGACCCAGTCCAGCGCTTCTTGCGTCGTGCCAATTTCTCCACT
>CAZMNL010000953.1:0-953 GCA_964567525.1 uncultured Anaerolineaceae bacterium | reverse complement strand
CGCCGATCTGCGGCCCTGGCTGCAAATTGAAGTGTGTGAGCAGCGTTTGCCCGGTAACCAGGTTTGGCGGGCTAATGGCGGTAGCGTGCTGTGTATAGTAACGGTCGAGGAGCGCCTGGATGGTTTCCAGGTAAGCGATCCATGCCTGCACATCGAATGTGACGCCGTAGGTGCCCAGAAA
Organism: uncultured Anaerolineaceae bacterium; assembly: GCA_964567525.1. Classification (GTDB taxonomy): domain Bacteria; phylum Chloroflexota; class Anaerolineae; order Aggregatilineales; family Aggregatilineaceae; genus CAYRNY01. The sequence goes on along the minus strand of CAZMNL010000953.1, from coordinate 772 downwards.
ATCGGCCAGGGACAGCAGGCAGATGTCTGTACCCGCTTCGCCTGTGTCGCGCCAAAAACGGTAGATCGCGCGGCTCGACAGTTTTTGACCATGCAGCCAGAGGGGCCGCATATGGTGTTGGATGATCGTTGTCAGATGCCCGATTTCATCCCGGCTCAACCGCAGCGCTGCGGCCCGTTGCTGTGCTAATTCTGCGCCGATCTGTTCGTGGCGCAGAAACTGAATGCGACCTTCTGGCGTACGACGGTAGGCGGCTGGTTTGCCGCTGTCATGCAGTAGAGCGGCCAGCATCAGCAAGGCGCGGTGGGTTCGCTCATTGGGCCACGCGCGCGCAAGGTGTGCGCGTAACTGCGGGCGGATGTGGCTGAGTGAAAAAGCAATGGCTCCGGTCTGCACATTGGTTCCCTGGTTACCCCCCGGTTGTGGCGCAATAACATTCAACACCGCTTCGAGATGGTCAAGCACAGCCAGCGTATGCTTCCAGACATCAAACTGGTGTGGTGGACTCTGTTCCAGGCCGACCAGCGGCACAGTTTCGGGAATGACATAGCCCAGAATGTCAAGTTGGTGTAAAGCGGCCAGGGCGGCTGACGGGTGAGTCCCTCCCAAGATATCCATGAATTCATCGCGGATTCGCTCGGCTGAGGTATCGTTCAGTCGTGGTGCATAGATTCGCAGATTGGCGCGCGTGTCCGGTTCGATAATCAACCCAAACCGCAGGCTGGCACGAATGGCGCGCAGAATGCGCACGGGATCGCTGCTGATCGAGGTG
>CAZMNL010000952.1:0-1559 GCA_964567525.1 uncultured Anaerolineaceae bacterium | reverse complement strand
ATCGGTGTTGGCGGGCCGCCACGTATCCGGCACATCCACGCGGAAGTGATAGCCCGGCGAGTCGCCGACCACGAAATCGAGCGTGTGCAGGTCTTCGACGCGCAGCCAGTCACGCGCCAGGTTGGTCAGCGCGCCGGAGATCACCAGCGAGGCGCTCACGCCGAGGCAGCCGCCCAGCAGCAGCGCGATCACGACCGCGCGCAGGACGCGCCGCAGCAGCGACGGGCGGCGGCGGACGCCGGTCTGCTCGCGCGCCGGGATCATGGTGGCCGACCCTGCGTAGGGCGACACGGCGGACATGCCATACCCCGGCGTGGGCGGGCGGTGCATGGCGTAATCCGGTGCTTCCAGCGCGTGCCGCATCCGGATCGCGGTGGGGTGATAGGGGTTGAGCGCGAGCGCCTGCTCGACGGCGTGGCGGTATTCGCCCGCGTGATCGGTCGCCGCGGCCAGCCACAGCCAGCCCTCGGCGCTCATCGACTCGACCTGCGCCGCGTAGCGCAGATAGGGCAGGGCCTCGGCTTTGCGCCCGGCCTGGACCAACTGGATTCCGTGCATCAGGTTTGGCGGCGGTGCGTTGACCATCGGACTATGCTCCGGCAGCGACTCGAAAATCCGGTCTGAAAACGGCTAACGTGAACTGTCCACTGAACTTGTTATATGCCGGATTGCTGCGCGGTGCAATTCGAGGCATCTACCCGAAACCAAAAAACGTAAATAGGACCAGCGATATATCGAGATGCGGATAGAATTCTGTTAGGATATGGTTATCCCCCATCCTTCCGTGTCCCCCTGTGTACGGCACAACGTACCTGGGGGGACACGGAATTTTTGCGTGTGGGGGGGATACACCCCCTCACTCCGTATTCGCGTCGATCACGCGCTTGCGGTTGAGCCGCTCGCCGTAGTCGTAGACCTTGCGCGCGTAGGGTTCGTCCATCAGCGGCGAGGAGAAGATATAATCGGCGGTGGAACGATTCGTCGCGGTGGGGATGTTCTGTAACACGGCCATGCGCAGCAGCGCGCGCACGTCGGGATCGTGTGGGTGTGTGCCCAGCGGGTCCCAGAAGAAGATCAACACGTCGATAGCACCTTCGGCGATCTTCGCGCCGATCTGCTGGTCGCCGCCCAGCGGCCCGCTCATGAAGGAAGTCACCTGCAAGCCGGTTTTCTGCGTGATGATCGTGCCGGTCGTGCCGGTGGCGAACAACTGGTGGCGCTTGAGCTTGCCCTTGTTATACGCCACCCAGTCGAGCAAGTCGCCTTTGCGGTCGTCGTGCGCGATCAAGGCGATGCGTTTGCGCGCGGGCTGCGCGTCGAGTGATGGGGTCATGATCCGTGTCTCTCCCTGTACGTGATTCCCGTGTGTGAGTCCAACTGTACCGGATTTCCGCAGAAGGGCAACACCTGCACAGGGACGCATAGCGTCACACAGGCGGATATGCTATAGTGTGCGCCGCGCAAGATTTTAGGCTTCGCCATGAAAATAACTCAGGCTGCGCCAGAAAATAATTACCCCATCCCCGCGTGACCTGCGGTCACGTCCCCCCTTCCCTCAG
>CAZMNL010000951.1:0-1559 GCA_964567525.1 uncultured Anaerolineaceae bacterium | reverse complement strand
CTTGGCGGGCCAGAAGTGCTGACCTATGCGGAGATCGTGCGGCGCGTGCTGGCGGCGCTGGACACGCGGCGGCGGCTGATTAACGTGCCGGTTCCGCTGCTGCGCCCGGCTGTCAAGCTGATGGAGATCGCGCTGCCGCGCCCGCCGGTCACAAACACGCTGCTGGAAATGCTCAATGTCGAGAACACCATCGAGCACAACGCGCTGACCGAGGTCTTCGGCATTGAGCCGCGCCCCTTTATACCGGAGAACTTGCGCTATATGCAGCAGTTTTCGGCGTGGGGATCGCTCAAGCGGCTGTTCGGCGCAGCGACGGCAAACGAGGTCAAGACGGAATAGTTTTTGGCGATTAGCGTTAAGGATTCGCTGGCGATCATAGTTCGGGTGGGTTGCATGGTGCGTAAAACCGCTGGAACGGATAGCGCCGTTTACGGTGCTTCCGAACTATAGCCTGCCGCTTGCAGCGGCAGGCGGCGAGCTTTTCGCGGCAGCGTTACTCGATCTGGATCACGGTGACGCGCAGTTCGCCCCCAGCGGCGAGTTTGGGGCCTGAGAATGCGAACGTGATGCGCGTCCAGTCGCGACCCACCGGGTACACCAGCGTGTAGGCGTGCTCGCGGTCGTACTCCGGCAGGGCGTCCGGCGCAGCCTCGTTGAAGGTCAGCGCCCAGGCGTGCGGCTGCGGCGTGTCCAGCGCGTGACCGTCCGCGTCCGTGTAGATGTAAAAAGCGTCGGCCTGCGCGCCGTCGGGCAGCGCGAGCGTCCCTTCGAAGATCAGGCGCACATCCCACCGGTACTCGTACAGCGTGCGCGCGGGCGTGATGCGGTCGGGTGATACGTTGACAGTTTCTTGCAGCGGTTTGTCATAGTCCGGGATGCGGTCCAGCGGGTTTTCGTCGTTGGTGGAAGCGATCAGCGCCCACGCGATCAGAAACGGCAGCGCCGAGCCGATCACCATGAGCATCGTCATCATCATCCGCTGGAACGCGGATTCGGGTTTGTTGTGGTGTGTTTTGGTCAATGTGGTTCCACCTGCGCACGTTGTCATTCCGCGCGATCTGGTTTAGCATCAAGTGCATATCCCCGGTTGTGCAGAGAGGCGGCTGCTCATGGCGCGCGGTTTACGACCCACATCCCGGCTCTACATCGACTACGACCGCTGTCAGGCGTGCGACGACTGCACCGCGAAAAGCAAATGTCGCGGCGGCGGCTTCCGCATCATCGACAAGGGCGAAGCCCCGGTGCTGGATACCAGCTACTGCTGGGGCTGTTTTTTGTGCGTTCACGCCTGCCCACACGGTGCCGTCGTGCATGAGGATCCGTCTCAGAAGGACGACGGCGACCCTGGCACGGCAGCGGTCTAGCACGCGCCCCTATTCCTCAGCGACCTCTTGCAGCGCGGTGATGCGCATAAACGCCTTTTCCTGTGGGCTGAGGTCCGGCGGGTAGTGGACGTCGTCGTAGGTTTCCAGGATACGGTAGCCCTCTTTGACGTAGCTGCGCACGGTGTGCGTGCTGATGCCCATCTCGTCTGCCGCCAGTTCCGCCGACATGCCCTC
>CAZMNL010000950.1:0-1560 GCA_964567525.1 uncultured Anaerolineaceae bacterium | reverse complement strand
GACCGCCGCACTCTGGCGCTTTCGGCGCTGGCGTTCGCGCTGGCGGCGGGGACCAAGTTCACGTTGGGGATGATCATGGCCGGGCTGGTGATCTGGGTGCTGCTGCTGGCGGTCCGGTACGGGCGCGAGGGGGTGAAACTGCTGGCGTGGTGGGCGGCGGTTGGGTTGGCGGCTTTCCTGGTGCTCAGCAGCTATGTGCTGCTCCAGAGTTGGCAGGAATACGGCCACCCGCTGGGAACCGCCGAGTTTCAGGAACGTGAAAGCACGCCACCGGATGTATCCCGGCTGAAACTATTGGAAATCAACACGGCACGGTACATCTACCAGATGCTTGATGTGAGCGGGGTGCCGAATCGTTTTGCCGAACCACTGCATGCCGCCAAAGTCGATGCCACCAGGACGATCACGGCGCGGGCTGGCATCGACCTGCAAGACAGCGCCACCGCGCGCGATGGGCGAGAAAGGGGCATCTTTCGCCAGCCGTCGTTGAACATCAGTCTTGCATGGTATGGACCGCTTGGCGCGCTGCTGTTTATCAGTGTGCTGCCGCAAACCGTGCTCGCGCGGCGACGACGAAATATGCTGCACATCGGGGCGGTGCTGCTGGCCTGGAGTATGCTGTTGACGCTCAGCAGCACGGTATTGTATTCACCGTATAAGGGCGATTATTTTATTTTGATTGTCCCTGTGTTGGCGGCATGGGCGGCCTGGTTATATCTTCCAGGCAGGGCCGCGCGCGACAACGCCCCTGGTGATCGCGGGCGGGCGCTGAAACAGCTTGGTTCTGGGATAATCGCGGGCTTTGCGCTGGTGATCCTGGCGGTCACGGTCATAACCAGTGATGACCAGCCGTTGGTCGGCCCTTATGCCATCTGGGACATGGATCGGCACGCGCGGGTAGGGCCTAAAGGTCTGGATGCGCGCAGGCAAATTGCCGTCATCGCTGACCAGCGACTGCCCAACGACGCGCACGTTGGGCTGGTCTATGCGCGCGGCGAGGTGATCTCGACGCTGTTTGGTGAAAAGCTCACGCGCACGCTGGAATACATCTACCCGTATCCCGAACGCCTGGATGCGGATTGGTGGGCGCAGCAGGACTATGATTACGTGATCATCGACACGGACTTGCTGGATTACGACCTGCCACCGGAAACCGACGTGATCGCCGCACACAGTAAATACGTCATCGTGCGCGCTGCCCCGGCAGGCGCACCGTAAAGCAGGGAACCGCATGGGATCATCGACACAACGCGCTAAAGACTCCGCCCAGGCGCGCGGACTCACGCCGGGTACATTTGCGTATAATCTGCGTGTGTTCCTGGACCTGGTGCGCTTCGAACATACGATCTTCGCGCTGCCGTTCGCCTATATCGGCATGGTGCTGGCGGCGGAGGGCCTGCCCACGCTGTGGGAGTTCGTGTGGGTGTCAGTGGCGATGGCGGCGGCGCGCACGCTGGCCTTTGCCGTCAACCGCTACGCCGACCGCGTGTATGACGCCACCAATCCGCGCACGCAAAACCGCCCGACCGTCACCGGCGCCATCGGATCGCGGACGGTGCT
>CAZMNL010000949.1:0-1565 GCA_964567525.1 uncultured Anaerolineaceae bacterium | reverse complement strand
AGATCGCCCCGGCCCGCGCATCCGTGCCGCATGATACACCGGTCAACGCGGCGCACGACGCCGCTGCGAACAACGCCGCCGCGCAGAACACCGCCGCGCACGATGCCGCCACGCCTGTCCTGCCCGGTATGCGCGCGGAACCCGCCCCCGCCGGGGAACCGGCCCCGCCGCGCCTGGAACTGCTGCGCCCGCTGCCGCCCACGCTCAGCGAACTGGAACGCCGCGCCATGCTCGAAGACCCTGCCAGGCCGCGCGCCGCGCACCGCGCCACGCCTGACGCCCTATCCGGCAGCGGTGAACCCGGCCCCGCTGCGCCGTCGGTGATCGTGCCGCTCAAGATTCCCGCGCCCACGCCCCCGGCCCGCATGGCGTCGCCGCCCGCCGCGACCTCGAATGTCGCGCTCACCAAAGAGACCCAGACGCTCGCGCCGGTGTCGCCGGCGCAGGTTTCGGCGGACCGGGCCGCGCGCAAAGCCGCGCAGGACCCGGCAGACTCCGGCGCAGAATCCGGCGAGCAGCGCAACCCGCCGCGCGTGACACCGCAAAGCGATGAACATGAGCGGTGATCGGCGCTCGCAGGGCTATACACCTGCTGGATCGCAAAGCGGCCCGCCGTCGGCTTTTGCTTACCGCTAACCGCTGACAGTTATTTTCAAAGGATCGCCCATGACGACGTATTCGGATTTAGACTGGTCAACCCTGAATTTCGCCCGTAACCACCTGTACCGGCGGCTGGTCAACCCGCTGAACAGCGCGTTAGGCCGCCTGATGATCATCCAGCACATCACGCAGGACGTGGTGAACAGCGTACAGGCGCAGGAACAGTTCCTGCGCGTGGCTGAGGGCCTGGAAGTGACGCTGAACCTGGTTAAAGCCTGGGCCGCGCTGATCCACGTGCAGACCGGGCACACCATCGGCGACGAGCAGCGCCGCACGATCTCCGGCGGCGATCTGCCCGCGTGGCTGGTGACGTACCTGAACTCGCGCGCCGCGTTCCAGGCCACCTTCCTGCATCCCGTGCTGATCCACCCGGAAACCTTTTACGAGGCGCTGGTGCTGCTGTGCGAGATCGTGGGGCAGGCGGGCGACCTGAAAACGCTGGTACTGCGCGATGCGTCCCGTCCTGCCGGGTCGGTATGGGTGCGCGCGGTCTTCGATATGCCCGCGCGCGGGCCGTATATCGATCTGGATAATCTCGCCGCGCGGCTCAACGCGCGCGGCCCCGCCGAAAGTGACACCGTGACGCAGGTTCATGTGCTGCGCGCGATGCTGGCGATCAATGGGGCCGAACTGCGGCTGCAAAATAACACCGCATCCGGCGAACAGGCGCTCGCCGTCCGTCTGCCCGCCGCGCCCCCCGTCCAGATCGCAGCCCCGCCCGACCTGCCGCGCGTGGACCTCAACGCCCCGCCCGCCGGGGAGTCGCGCGATACACTCTCCACGCTGGCGCGGCGTGTGCTGGCCCCGGCGGAAACCGGCGCGGACCGGACTCCAGACCAGCCCGCCGACCCCGCGCGCGAATCCACCGATGACGACAAATTCGGGACGCGCATCGTGCCGCCGCC
>CAZMNL010000948.1:1176-1566 GCA_964567525.1 uncultured Anaerolineaceae bacterium | reverse complement strand
CGCAACCAGCCGCGCCTGATCATCGACACGACGCTGGTAGACGGCGACCGCGTGCCCCCGCTGGACCCGGTGCGCCGGTTGCAGTGGTGGGAGGAAGGCGGGCGGCGCGATACGTCCAACCTGACGCCGGTGTTCCAGTTCGTCAGCACGCACTGCCGCGTCGATACCACGATTGACGAGGTGGTGATCTCCCGCTGCCAGTACCCAGACCCCGACCTCATCATTGTCAAGCGCCACTACGCCGGGCTGCCGCTGGCGACGGAGTAGGGGCGGGGCGCGCGGGTGAGGTGGGCGCGGCGGATTCGAGTCCGCGCCCCGCCGGGGTCTTGTAGGCCCAGGCGACCGTCGATCACCGCCCAAGCCCCACTCACCCCCGGATCAACGTCTGTT
>CAZMNL010000948.1:0-1166 GCA_964567525.1 uncultured Anaerolineaceae bacterium | reverse complement strand
AAGTCTTAGGCCGACGGAAAGGTCGCTTCTCGCCCCGGACCGACGCTCACCAGCGTGATCGGGATGCCGCGCCCCGCCTGCCGCTGCAAGCGGCAGGCTATAAGCTCGGAAGGACCGTAAACGGCCCTTTAAGCTGGCGCGCGATTACTGATCGGGGATGATTCCCGCCGGGCCGTTGTCATCATCCTCGCGCGTTTCCAGCGGCCACGCGAGTTTTCCGGCGGCGTGGCGTGTTTTCTGGTTCTCTACGTAGCGTATCACCCAGGGCAGGTGCTTTTCGCCGAATGACAGCACGCCGTATCCTGACTGCCAGCCGAAATCGAGGTGGTGCTGGTGCGTGACGACGTAGCTCGAACGCCCTTTGATCTGTCCGATCACGTCCGCCGGAGCACAACGCGGCGGCAGCGCGAGGGCGAGATGCACATGATCCGCTGTGCCATTCAGTGCATACACCCCCGCGCCGAGTTCGCGCGCCTTTTCCGCGATCACCGGGTAGATCACCGTTTCGACTTCCGGGGTGATCAGTGGCAGCCGGTGCCTGGTGCCCCACACAAAATGGAAGAATATCCGCCAATATGCCATGCTGTTCCCCTCTGCTAACCTGTACGCTGATGCCATTCAAGCGCCGTTTACGGTGCTTCCGAGTTATAGCCTGGGTCTTGCAGGCCCAGGCGAAGGTCGATCACCGCCCAAGCCCGACTCTACCCCCGGATCAACGTCTGTTCCCTACCCGGACCGACGCTCACGAGCGTGATCGGGATGCCGGCGCGGGCCTGCACCCACTCGATGTACGCCTGCGCGTGGGCGGGCAGGTCTTCGTGGCGCGTGACGTCCATAATGTCGCTTTCCCAGCCGGGCAGCGTCTTGTAGACCGGCACCGCACGCGCGAAGGCGTCCGGGTCCAGCGGCATATCCTCGGTGCGCGCGCCGTCGATCTCGTAGGCCACCGCGACCTGGATCGCCTCAAAGCGGCTCAGCACGTCCAGCTTGATCAGCGCCATCTCGGTCAGGCCGTTGACCGCCACCGCATAGCGCAGCGCGACGAGGTCCAGCCACCCGCAGCGGCGCGGGCGGCCGGTGGTCGTGCCGTAGTCGTCCCAGGGCTGCTCGCCGGTCCCGCGCAGCAGGTCGCCGATGGCGTTGTTCTGCTCGGTGGGGAAGGGGCC
>CAZMNL010000947.1:0-1567 GCA_964567525.1 uncultured Anaerolineaceae bacterium | reverse complement strand
GATCCCTATCGCGGCGTAGTTTGTGCTGCCCGGTGCGCCAAATCCGGGCAAACTGAGCAAGTCCAACGGGGAAAATCCATCGATTTGACCCGTCTGAGCGCATTCCAGCCATCGCCGGACCTTCCAATCGCGAGCGGCAGCCCCTTCGGCACCCCTCCAAATTATCTGACAGCTTCGAATAGAGGACCGTGACGGTTCAAAAAATAGCAGACGGATGTTATAATAACCGTCTAAACCGGTTTAGCAAAATATGTTTTATCTTGTTCCCTAAGTTTAACCCCTGGATAACAACCCGATGCGCCGAATAACGATTGACGATATCGCCAAAAAAGCCGGTGTCTCCAAGACATCGGTATCGTTCGCGTTCAACAACCCGGACCGGCTGTCCGAGTCCACGCTGACTCACATTCTCAAGGTGGCCGAGGAACTCGGTTACACGCCCGACCCCATCGCCAGCAACCTCAAGACGCGCCGCACGGGGTGTATCGGGCTGCTGCTGCCGCAGGCGATCCCGCTGGTAGCGCAGAACCCGCACAACTTCGAATTCATCGAAGGTATCGGCGAGGTGTGTAACGAGGTCGGCGTTTCGCTGATGCTGGTCCCGCCGCTGAAGGGCAATCTCAACCGCGCCATCGGGCGCGCGGCGGTGGACGGGTTCATTACGCTGGGCCTGGAACCGTTCCGGCAGACGGTGCGCGTGCTGCGGCAGCGCGGCATCCCGTTCGTGATGGTGGACAGCGAACCGATTGACGGTATCCCCTGCGTGAACCTGGACGACGAATACGGCGGCTACATGGCGATGATGCACATTCTTAAGCAGGGACACCGGTGTATTGCGATTCTGGCGATCCAGTCTGAGCATCATGGCAACTACGAGCAGTATACCGGGCTGCTGCGGCGGCGTGTCAGCGGCTATCTGCGCGCGCTCAAGGAATATGACCTGACCATCGACGGCACACAGGTGCGCCTGGTCGAGTGCAAGGTCCAGCCGGACGAGGGCTACCGCGCGTTTAAGGCGCTGTGGCGGGGTTCCAACCGCCCCACCGCCATCGTGGGGATGGGTGACCTGCTGATTCTGGGCGTGCTGCGCGCCGCGCGCGAACTTGGCGTGCGTATTCCGCTTGATGTATCATTGGTCGGCTATGATGACATTGAGTTCAGCCGGATCACCTCGCCGCAAATCACGACCATCCGGCAGCCCACCATTGAGAAGGGGCAGACCGCCACGCGCCTGTTAATTGACCTGATTGCCGGACATAAGATCGCGCATGAGCATGTTTTGCTGCCGGTTGAGTTGATCGCACGCGAATCCGTGAGCGCCCCCAAACTGGAGCCGTCTTCTTGATCAACCGCCGTTTAACCCTGGCCGCCTCATTTTTAGTCTTCATTGCCATCGGTTTTCTGGGCGCGATTATCGGCCCGGCCTTGCCGACTCTCGCCACCCGCACCGGGACCGATCTCGCCACGATTGGCGGGCTGGTCACGACCAGCTATTTCGGCACGATGATCGCCCAGCTCGGCGAGGTGCGCCACCAGTTGCTGAAGGACCTGGCGCGCGACCCGACCG
>CAZMNL010000946.1:0-1571 GCA_964567525.1 uncultured Anaerolineaceae bacterium | reverse complement strand
TAACCGCCGCGCCGTGACCCAGGACACCGCCGGGGATTGGTTCCCAGCATGGTCGCCGGACGGGGAACGGCTGGTGTTTTACTCCGACCTTGATGGCGACCGCGAAATCTACATGATCGACACGGACGGCAGCAACCGCCAGCAGTTGACCTTCAACATATACGACGACCGCTATCCTGCGTGGTCGCCGGATGGCGAATCGATTGTGTTCGCCTCCGACCGGGCCGGCGACTGGGATATCTACGTCATGGATATTTTCGGGGATGATGTGCGCACACAGGTCAGCAGCCCCGGCGTGGACTGGTCGCCGAGCTACCTCTCCGATGACTACCTGTTGTTTTGCTCCGAACGCGACGGCGACAACGAGATCTTCATCATGGACCTGACGACTAACACCATCGCGCGCCAGCTGACCGACAACACCGCCCAGGACGAACTGCCTACCTGGGTGGTTCCGGGCCGGGGATAGCCTGACGGTTGCCGAATCCCCGCGCATTAACCGACAATTGAAGCGGGCAATCACACACGGCACAGCACCCGCCGGGATCGCTGTGCCGCTTGTATGCCAATTGTTAGAAATTGTTGGCGTAGTACACAAGCGCTATACATTGGCGCGCAGAGTCTTGTACACTGGGCTAAGAACATGACAGACTTACCATTGAAACCGGCAGACCAGACCGTTTACGATCAGATTGGGGCGCAGGGCTTCGCGCGCCTGCTGGCCGCCTTCTATCGCCGCGTGGCATCCGACCCGGTGCTGCGCCCGATGTACCCGGAGGGCGATCTCGCGCCCGCCGAACGGCGGCTGCGCCTGTTCCTGGAACAGTATTTTGGCGGGCCGGGAACCTACAGCGTGGAACGCGGACACCCGCGCCTGCGAATGCGTCACCAGCCGTTTCAGATCGACCAGGCCGCGCGCGACGTGTGGGTCGGGCACATGCGCGCCGCGCTGGACGAGGCCGAGATTCCCGAACCGGCGCGCACCACCATGCAGCACTACTTCGAGCGCGTCGCCACGCACATGATCAACGCGGCTGGCCCGGAATCCGGCACCTGATTCAACGTATAGAGCGGGGGTAATTGACTATGGCTACGAACGAAACAACCACATCAAACCCGGTTTTGTCGCGTATTGAGGGCTGGTCGCGCATCAGCCGCATTGTGACGAGCATGGCGGTCACAACCGTGATCGTCGCGTTGATCTGGATCGTGTTTACGCTCATCTTCGGCCTGGATGCCGGGTCAAGCGCGGTGGTGCGCTTTGTGCTGATCGTCGGTGGCGGGCTGGCGGTGTATGTCTATGGCTGGTGGGCGCTGGTCGGCTTCGACGATCACCCCTGGCAGCCCACGCAGCACAGCATGTGGTACCTGCTGGCGGGCGTGCTGGCGCTGGTGCTCGATATCGTGCTGCTGGTGATCGGGCTGGCGGCGAGCGATATTTTGTAGCGATCCGCTGTCAGCTTTCAGGCTGGCACGGCTGAACTGACCACTGACCACTACGCATTGACGGAAACACTCCTGCGGTTTTTGTAGGGGCGACTTTCTAAAGTCGCCCTGGGCGGGTTTGGAAA
>CAZMNL010000945.1:0-1575 GCA_964567525.1 uncultured Anaerolineaceae bacterium | reverse complement strand
GCGCCCTTGCCCTCGATAATGTGATACGCCGGGTTGCGCACCTGGTCATCAATACGCGCGCGCACCTCCGCCGTGACCTCTTGCCCCTGCTCCACACAGAACTCGTCCAGCGGAATCCCGCCAATGCTGATCTCCGACCATGCGAGCACCTCGGAGTCGCCGTGCTCGCCCATCACGTAGGCGTGGACGTGCTGCGAATCAACTCCCAGGTGTCGCCCCAACAGCGACCGAAAACGCGCGGTATCCAGCGTCGTGCCGGAGCCGATCACGCGCGCACGCGGCACGCCGAAATCCGCCGCATAACGCGCCGCAAGATGCGTCATCACGTCCACCGGATTAGTCGCCACGATCAGGACCGCATTGGGCGCGTATTTCAGCACGTCCGGTATGATGCTGCGGAAGATGCTCGCGTTACGTTCGAGCAGTTGCAGGCGGGTTTCGCCGGGCCGTTGTGCCACGCCCGCCGTGATGATCACAACGGCGCTGTCTTTCAGGTCGGGATAATCCCCCGCGCGCACGTGCAGCGGGTTCGCAAATGGGACCGCGTGCAGAATGTCGTCCGCTTCGGCCTGCGCGCGCGCTTTGTCCAGGTCCACCAGCACGATCTCGCGCCCTACCCCGCGCATCACCATTGCATACGCGGCGGTTGATCCCACTGCGCCGCTGCCAATAATGCCGATTTTCATGTTGCCTCCTGGTTCGCTATACTCTCTTTATCACGGGTTACTGAAGTTATGCACTGTTCGATGGCGCGTATTTTGGGGAACCATGACGGGATGAGTTCACAGTTTTCAGTGCTCAGTGATCAGTAAAATCGGGGGGGGCAACGTCGCGCTCAGGCACGCTGATAACTGAAAACTGTTTACTGATGACTCCCCAAAACCTGCGCGCCGCGCCGTTGAAATCATGGCGGCGGAAACCGCATAACTTGAAATGGATTAAGCAGATTGTGACAGTTCGCACCTGCCACGCCAAACAGGGGCGCGCCTGGTTTTTGTATGTTTGGGTGCTTTCTGCGTATGACTACGCGAAAAAATAGCCCAAACCACGTTCGCCCACCGTTTGCCCCGCCCACACTTGAACTTGCGCCGCGCAGAGTCTACACTCACAATGGAGACACCACGAATAGACGAAAATGGGACACGATGCACACGGATTTTTTCCGGTTTTGACTCAGATTTCTCTATGCCTCTGTGTCTCTGTGGTGATCACTTGATTTTGACTTTGCCTTTTGCTGACGGCTGAAAGCTGACGACTTAAAGCTATTTTGAGGAGATTTTCTGATGATGCGACCACGCAGTTTTCCCTGGGCGGTGCTGCTCCCGCTAATCCTGCTGATCGCGGCAGGGCTGGCGTGCAACCTTTCCAGCGGCGACGACGATAAAGACGATGACTCCGGCTCCGCCGTGAGCCAGGCCGACGCGCCCACCGTCATGATCCAGGCCCCGGAAGACGGCGCGGAAGCGCTGGTCGGCACGGACGTGTACATTTACGCCGTCGCCAGCCACCCGACCGGGGTTACGCGCGTCGAACTGCTGGCCGGCTTCGAGGGAACCAGCTTCGGTAGCACCGGCG
>CAZMNL010000944.1:0-1577 GCA_964567525.1 uncultured Anaerolineaceae bacterium | reverse complement strand
CCGCCAGCGGAATGATCGCCAGCGCAGAGGTGGCGAAGATCGCCACGTCATCCCCGCCGGTCACCCGCAGGATCACGGCAGCGACGAAGAAGACCAGCAGCAAGTTCAGGTTCAGCAGCCTGGAGAGTTGAAAGCCCCCGGCGGGTTCACTTACCGGTGTGTGTGCGTGGCTCATGGTGTGTGTTTATCCCTGTGTGTTTTCATTCAGGGACGGGTTTGGAAACCCACCCCTACGAATCGTGGTGTCGCACCAACTATATTCCCGGCGCGCGATGAGCGCGCCGCCCACCCAAACCTTATCCGCGCTATCCGCGTTATTCGTGGTTCCAATGCACTTTCTACCCATCCAAATTCGCGCCAATTCGCGTAATTCGCGGTCTGGTCTTTTGCCCCTACCGAAAATAATGCCGCCGCTTGACCCATACGAACGTGGTCAGGTTATCCGCGCCGAGGTCCTGCAAGCCGACCTCATGCACCACCAGCCCGTAAAGCGTGCTGCACACCGGCGAGGCGAGGACGGCGGTCGTCGGCGGGAGCGCGCCCTCCGCGAGGCGCTGCGCACAGAGCGCCTGGTCGATCAGGTCGCCTTCGCCGCTGGTCAGCCGCAGATCGGGGTAACGCGCCCGGAGCGTGTCCTGGCACTGCGCGAGCGCCTGGGGATGCGAGATCAGCGTGTCCACCTGTGCGAAGGTCACGCCGGGGTGGTGCAGAATGCAGTGATTAACCGCGATCTCGAAGACTTCGATGATCTCGCAGCTATACTGCGCGAGCGCCTCGACGGTTTCCATCACGACGCCGCCCTGCGCGTTCTGGATCACAAACACGCCCCGGTCGATCTCGCCGCGATGCAGCGCCGCCAGCACATTGGGCGACGTGTACAGTTCCTTGACGCGGTAGCGGTCGATGCCGCGCGTTTCGCAGTAATGGCGGCAGGCTTCCTCGCTAAAACTGCCCTGGCCGCCCTGAATGCCGATCACCAGTTCGTCTTCGGAGACGCGCGGCGGCAGCAGTTCGCTGTACACGCGGTCGAGCGCGCCTTCCAGCTTGAGCCGCATTTCCTGCGTGTGGGGGTTGTAGTTTTGCAGGTCGTGGAACAGTTCCCAGGTGTCGTTACAGGTCTGCTCGATCACGCCGAGCACCTGCCGGAAGCCCTGCGTATCAATCGGCGTGGGTTCAAGCTGCATCTCGTCCAGCACGCGCCCGATGTAGTGCGTCACGCCCTGGCTGTTGGCGCTCAGGTAGTCGTGCTCGTCGGGCGTCATCTCGACGATGCGCAGCCCCAGCCCGGCGAAATAGTCCTTCCACGCGGCGTAACGCGCCGGATCGACGTGCAGCGGCGCGAGCATCATCGGCAGACCGGCGACACCCTGCGCGCCGCTGTCCGGCCCGAACATGGGATGCGTCAGCACGGTTTCGATGCCGTCCATGCCCGCCAGGTGCCGCGCGAAGACTTCCGCCGGGTGGACCTTCACCGAGCAGGTATCCAGCACCAGCGTGCCCGGCTGTAAATGCGGTTGGATGGCGCGCACGGTGTTTTCAAGCTGGTTGATCGGCACGCACAGGAAGATCACGCGCGC
>CAZMNL010000943.1:0-1578 GCA_964567525.1 uncultured Anaerolineaceae bacterium | reverse complement strand
GCGGGACTGGCTGGCACAGGCCCCGACGGAGGCCACCAGCGCGGACCGGCAGCAGGTGCGCTGGCTGGTTGAAAAAACGCGCTCTCACGAAAGCCCCCAGCAGATCATCCACCGGGTATGGCTGGCGCTGGTGCTGCACGGCCAGGGCTTGCGCGGTCTGCGCTTTGACGATGCCGGGCAGATTCATTGGCGTGACGGCATCGCCGGGCGTATTGGGGCCGCGCCGGATGAACTGCTCGATCTCGTCTGGAAAAACGGCTTTCGCACGATTTACACCGCGAGCTTTCGCGCGCCAGATGGCGCTGTTGTGCGCGGCAAGGGCCGCCACCGCTGGTACATTTACCGGCTGACCATCGACTCGACGGCTGAACTGCTGTTCGAGCGCCGCAAGACGCAGGTGCAGCAGCGCATCGCCTTGATCGTCGCCAGCGAAACCTACGCCACCCAGCCACAGCTCCCGCGCGACTTTTACGGTGGCAACGAGTTTCAGCAGGCGTGTATCGACGCCGGCGACCAGCCCTTCGATCATCATTTCGCGCTCTCGCCGGAACACGGCGTGATCTCGCTGGATGACACCGTGCCCTCGGATAAACCCTGGGATGACGTGTTAACGGGGGATGTGTGGTCCTGGCAGTTGCGCGCGCTGGCCCGTCTGGGCGGTTACCTGGTGGGGATACCGGTGCTGCGTGAGAAAATCGGTGAGGCGTTGTTCAACTGGTGGGTGTGGCTGCACCCGGAAAGCACCTACCAGGTGACGGTATTCGGCGGCGGCTACCCGGTGCGGGTGTTGTTCGACTACATGGCGCGCGCGCAGTCACGCTCGCCGCACGCTTGGCCGCGCCTCACGCTGTACGAACAGCGCCCCGGCTACGTGGTCGGCGATTTTGACGACGGCCTGGACCTCGGTTTTGACCTCGGCGGCGATCCGGACGATATGACGCTCGACGAGATGATCATGCAGGACATTAACGAACTGCTCGAATGGGCGTCTATTTTCGTGGACCTGGTGACGATCCAGATGCCGCCCTCCAACGAGTTATGGGACATCGCGCCCGACGAAGCGATCATCCCCATGCGCCTGCTGGAAGAAACCGGCGTGGACCTGGATAACCTGATGGACCTGCTGACGGATATGTCGATCCTGATGGAGCGTTCGATCCCGATGACGCTGATTGTCAACTGCGGGATGGCGGTTTCCGCGCTGCTGCAAGTGACGCACAGCCTGGTGCATGACGAACACGAAACCGTACAGGATATGCTGCGCACCCTGCCGGAACAGGCGTTGCAGCAGTATGTCGAAACGGCGCTGCAAGAACCGCTCAAGGAAGATCGACTGTGCGCGCTGCTGACGCTGGCAGAGCAGTTGCAACTGCTCAACCTGACACTTGCGCCGCAGGCCCTCGATCACCTGTTGGTGTGGATGCAGACGTACATTTCGATGCATATTCGCCAGCAGTTTCTCGGCGACTCCGGTTCTGCCGTCCCGCCTGCGGATTAGGCGGGGGCGCGGTCCTGGGGGGTGAGTTTCAAATTCGGGGCAAAAAGATACACCACAGAGTACACGGAGGACACAGAGAT
>CAZMNL010000942.1:0-1579 GCA_964567525.1 uncultured Anaerolineaceae bacterium | reverse complement strand
GCGCCACTGGCGGCAGGCCACGCTCTCGCACTCGTCCAGCGGGATACCCTCGCACACGTCACAGGACATTTTGTGCGCGATAGCGTTCACGTCGTCCCAGGTCACGCCGGGCGGCAGCTCGAACCCGCCCCCCTGCGCCGCTGCAAGGTTGATCGCGGGTCCGCCGGGGGCCAGCAGCGCCAGCAGCGTGATCATTGCCAGCAACAACGCCAGAATTCGCATTGTAGGGGCGAGTTTATTAACCCGCCCTGGGAGGGTTTGGAAACCCTCCCCTACAAATCGCACGCGCGACCTACTCCCCCTCTCCGCGTGTGGAGAGGGGGCCGGGGGGTGAGGTAAAACCGGCACGCATTTCTCTACAAAACGTCGCATTTTCTCATGCTCTACCATCACACTTAATCGCCTCCCGCGCTCGCACCCTCGGCGCTCTCCGGCACGTTCACCCGGCGGGTGACGCGATCCGGCTGGCGCGTGGGCCACAGCGCGATCATTGTGCCGATCACCAGCATCACACCGCCGATCCACACCAGGCTGATCAGCGGGTTCCAGTACGCGCGGAAGGTAACGCTGTTGCCCTGCCAGTTGACGATCAGGGCGTAGAAGTCGCCTGCCAGCGTGCTGTGTGTGCCGGGAATGCTCATATTCTCGCTCGGCGCGGGGATGCCCGTCACCGGGTCGGGGCGCATGAAGATATCGCGCCGGGGCCGGACGTGATCGACGATCTGACCGTCTTTGTACACGGTGGTGCGCGCGATGATCATCGTGCGCCCGTCGTCGGCTTCGGCTTCGTACAGGCCGTTATGTTGCAGCTCAAAATCGCCCAACTGCAAGCGCTCGCCGACGTTGAGCGTCTGCATGGTCTGGCTCTGGAACATCGAAGAGCCGATCACGCCGATGCCCATCACGACCATGCCCAGGTGAATGAAATAGCCGCCGTAGCGGTGGCGGTCCCGCGCGACCAGCTTGGAGAACGCCACCCAGTACGGCTCGCCGCGCCGGTGTCGTGCCGCGACTCCCTTCCAGATTTCGGTGAGAGTGGCGAACAGCACGAAGAACATCAGCCAGTAGGCGAACGACGCCGCCAGGTGATCGACGGCCAGTTCGCCCAGCGCCCCAAAGACGCCGATCATGACCGTCGCCAGAATCGCCGGGATGATCAGCGCGCGGCCCAGGCGCTCGGCGGTGGTGCGCCGCCACGCCGCCAGCGGCGCGACACCCATCAGCAGGTAGATGCCGACCAGCAGCAGCGGCACGCCCAGCGGGTGTTCGAAGTAGTCCGGGCCGAGATTGATGATCGTATCGCGCAGGCCGAGATCGACCATGATCGTCGTGATCGCTTCCGCCCAGGTGCCCCACAGGACCACAATCGTCAGGCCCAGAAA
Organism: uncultured Anaerolineaceae bacterium; assembly: GCA_964567525.1. Classification (GTDB taxonomy): domain Bacteria; phylum Chloroflexota; class Anaerolineae; order Aggregatilineales; family Aggregatilineaceae; genus CAYRNY01. Next base: position 197 of record CAZMNL010000942.1, on the reverse strand, counting down.
CAGCCAGTTATTGAGCAGGAACAGCGCCTCGCGGCTGAAGAACGAGTCCAGGTCGTCCGCGCCGCGCAGGTCGCCGCGTTCCTGCCGCCACATCAGCAGCATCAGGCTGGACACCATCGCCAGCCCCAGAAACGCGAACATCGGCTTGCCGATCTGCGACTCGGCGAACGAGTGAACGCTGCTCACCACGCCGGAGC
>CAZMNL010000941.1:0-1583 GCA_964567525.1 uncultured Anaerolineaceae bacterium | reverse complement strand
TTGAAGGCCGGGATCGACATTCTGGCGAAGGCCGTCATGACGACGCTGGGGCCGAAGGGCCGCAACGTGGCGCTTGATAAGAAGTGGGGCGCACCGACGATCACGCATGATGGCGTGTCGGTGGCGAAGGAAATCGAACTGGAAGACCCGTACCAGAACATGGGCGCGCAGCTTCTCAAGGAAGCGGCGACCAAGACCAACGACATCGCCGGTGATGGCACGACGACGGCGACCGTGCTGGCCTACTACATGGTGACCGAGGGTCTGCGCAACCTGGCGGCGGGCGCGAACCCGATGCTGCTCAAGCGCGGTATCCTGGCGGCAGCCGAAGCGGTGTCCGCCAAGATCAGCGAGATGGCGATTGAGATCAACACCAAAGACGAGATCGCAGCGGTGGCGGCGATCAGCGCACAGGACCCCGAAATCGGCGCACTGATCGCCGAAGTGATGGACAAAGTCGGCAAGGACGGCGTGATCACGGTCGAGGAAAGCAAGGGCCTGGAGTTCGAGACGGATTACGTCGAGGGCATGCAGTTTGATCGCGGGTTCATCTCGCCGTATTTCATCACCAACCCGGACTCGCAGGAAGCGATCATCGAAAACGCCTACATTCTGATCTACGATAAGAAAATCTCGGCGGCCAATGACCTCGTGCCGGTGCTCGAAAAGCTGCTGCAACTGGGCAAGCGCGAGCTGGTGATCATCTCAGAAGACGTGGACGGCGAAGCGCTGGCGACGCTGGTACTCAACAAGCTGCGCGGGATGCTGAACGTGGTGGCGGTCAAGGCCCCCGGTTTCGGCGACCGCCGCAAGGCCATGTTGCAGGATATCGCGGCGCTGACCGGCGGCTCGTTGATCACTGAGGAACTGGGCCGCAAGCTCGAATCGGCCACGCTGGACGACCTGGGCCGCGCGGGTAAGGTCGTGGTGAGCAAGAACGACACCACCATCGTTGACGGCGCGGGCGACGAAGCCGCGATTACAGGGCGCATCGAGCAGATTCGCGCTGAGATCGACGCTTCGACCAGCGACTACGACCGCGAGAAGTTGCAGGAACGGCTGGCGAAGCTGTCCGGCGGTGTGGCCGTGATCGGTGTGGGTGCCGCGACGGAAACCGAACTGAAGGAAAAGAAGCACCGCGTCGAAGATGCGCTGAGCGCGACGCGCGCGGCGGTCGAAGAAGGTATCGTGCCCGGCGGCGGTGTGACGCTGATCAACGCGATGCACGTACTCGACGACCTGACGCTGACCTACGACGACGAGAACACCGGCGTGCGGATCGTGCGGCAGGCGCTTCAGATGCCGATGCGCGGCATTGTGGCGAACGCCGGTCTGGACGGTGGCGTGATCCAGCAGCAGGTGTTGGCGAAAGCCGCCGCCGAGAACAACGACCGCATCGGCTACGACGTGATGACGGGCGAACTGGTGGACATGGTGCAGGCGGGCATCATCGATCCGGCGAAGGTGACGAAGGGCGCGCTGGAAAATGCCGCGTCCATCGCCGCGATGATCCTGACCACCGAAGCGCTGATCACCGACATCCCGCAGGACGACCCCCCGATGCCGGCGGGCGGCATGGGCGG
>CAZMNL010000940.1:0-1584 GCA_964567525.1 uncultured Anaerolineaceae bacterium | reverse complement strand
TGCAAAGGTAGAGAGTGTTTCAAACTGCGGTGTTGTTTTTAGACGCCTACTTAGCGCCGGGCGAAGGACGGCCCGTTTAGCGATCCAGCGCCGGTTCGCGTTCGCGCTCGAACACAGCTTCCGGGACGGCGTCCGGTTCTTTATGGGGCAGGGCGCTGTCCCACAGCTCCGGCGCGAACGTGCCGCGCGGCGTGTGTTCCAGGATCAGGCGCACTGAGCGATCATAGGTGAGGTAGTTCCACAGCCAGTTGATGAACACGTTCAAGCGGTTGCGGAAGCCCATCAGCGTCACCAGGTGCAGCACCAGCCACGCCAGCCACGCCAGGAAGCCGGACACCTGCACGCGGTAGAAAATCCAGGCAACCGCGCGGCTGCGCCCGATGGTCGCCATGATGCCGCGATCCTTCAGGCCGGTGTAGCGGAACGCTTCCTGGGGCTGGTTCGCCAGCCGCCGCGTGATGTTGCGCGCGGCGAGTATGCCTTGCTGCTTGGCGACCGGGATCAGCATCGGCAGCGGTTCGCTGCGCTCGTTTTCGAGATAAGCCATATCCCCGACGACATACACGCGGTCCAGGCCGGGGACTTCCAGCGTGGGCCGCACCGGGACCCGCCCGCCGCGCCCCAGCGGGACGCCCAGCATCTCCGCCAGCGGGGACGCCTGCACGCCCGCCGCCCACACCAGCGTATGCGTCGGGATGGTGCGCCCGTCGCTGAGTTCGATGTGCTGCGCGCTGGCGTTTGTCACGCTCACCCCGGTGATCACGTCGACTCCCAGGTCTTCAAGCTGCCGCCGCGCAGACTCTTGCAGGCGTGCCGGGTAGGAGTCCAGCAGGTGATCGCGCATCTCGACCAGGATCACGCGGCCCGCGATGTCGCCCAGCGCGTTGTCGTATTCCTTGCGCAGCACGTAGCGGGACAGCTCGGACAGCGCCCCGGCAGTTTCCAACCCGGTCGGCCCACCACCGACCACAACCATCGTGGTCAGCGCTTCCTGCCGCGCCGGGTCGTCGATCCAGGCCGCGTTTTCGAAGCACTTCAGCAGGTGGTTACGCAGGACCACCGCTTCCGAAAGTTCCTTCATCCCGAAGGCGTGCTGTTCGATGGCGTCTATGCCGAAGGTGTGCGTCTGGCTGCCCGCCGCGACGACCAGGACATCGTAGGGCTGCGTGACAAGCCGCTGGCTGGTGCAGACCGTGACCGTGCGCGCGCCGGTGTCGATGGCTTCCACGCTGCCCATCAGGAAGCGCAGGTTATCCATACCGCGCACGATGCCGCGCACCGGGTAGGCGATCTCGCCGGGTTCCAGGCCGGAGGTCGCCACCTGGTACAGCAGCGGCGTGAAGAGGTGGAAGTTCTGGCGGTCGATCAGGACGATATCCACGTCGGCTTTGGCGAGCGTTTTGGCGGCGTGCAGGCCACCGAAGCCCGCGCCGATGATCACGACGGTCGGACGATGTTCGAGAGGATTCTGGGCTGTCATGGTCGCCATCCTTTGCGGTAGATGAACTGGATCACGTGTGCGATTCTCATCAAGCGTTCAGATTGTGAAAAATCGCACATGTCGTTAACCATAGGATAGCAGGG
>CAZMNL010000939.1:0-1588 GCA_964567525.1 uncultured Anaerolineaceae bacterium | reverse complement strand
AAGCTGCGAGTGGGTCTGGGCGCGCTGGCGCTGACCCAGGTGATCATCTGGGCGGCGGGCAGCCTGCTGATCGCCGCGTTCAACGACGGCGCGCGCGAGTTCCTGAGCGGCGCGCGCTTTGCTCCGCAGGATATCGCGCTGTTGATCGGGCTGTTCCTGATCAACTTCCTGCTGTTCTCGTCCGTGCTGCTGAGCATCGGCGCAGCCATGACGGCGGAAACCGAGAGCCGGCAGGTCGCGGGTTTCTTCACGTTCCTCAGCGTGCTGCCGATCATGTTCCTGGGGGTGTTCTTCAACAACCCGGACGGCCCGCTGCCGGTCGTGCTGAGCTTCATCCCGATCACCGCCGCCGTGAGCCTGATCCTGCGGATGGGGTTAGGGGTGCTGCCCGCGTGGCAGTTGTGGGGCAGCATCACGATCCAGGTGGTGAGCGTGTTGTTCGTGGTGTGGCTGGGCGCGAAGGTCTTCCGGCTGGGTATGCTGATGTACGGCAAGCCGCTGACCCCGCGCGCGTTTATCGCGGCGCTGCGCCAGGGCCAGACCACGCTCACCAGTTCCACCGAGGATGTTGAAACCCGCGCGCCCAAGCAGCGGAAAGGTTGGTTCAGCCGATGACTCACTGGTTTGAAGTGTTCCGTTACGAACTGCGGCAGGCGTTCCGCCGCAAGGCGTACCTGTTCATCACGTTCGGGATACCGTTGATCGCGGTAGTGCTGTTCTTCGGCTACCGGTTCTACCAGGATCACCTGGCTGGCGGCGACGAGGACGACCCCACCGCGCCGGTCGAGGAGGTCAACGAGAGCGACCGGGTGACGGGCTACGTGGACCGCACCGAAGCGGGCCTGTTCCCCGCGCCGGAAAGCTACCCGGAGACACGCTGCGACCTGAGCGAAGCGGAGATCGACGCGCTGGCGACCTTCACGGCGCAGGATAGCGCGCGCAGTGCCGCCGTCAAGCGCATCGCCTCACCGTATTGCATGGCCGACACGATCAACGCTTACTCGACCTTTGAAGCCGGAAAAGACGCGCTCGAAGACGGCTACATTGACATACTGGCGGTGTTCGAACCGGACTTCGGCGAGACGGGCAGCGTGTCGATTTACGTCGAGTCGCTCAGTCTTGACGCAATGGATTCGCAGTCGTTGCTCGAAGATTACATCGTGCGCAGCCTGTTGTACGAGGTGGATGCCGCCGACTACGAGGCGCTGTACCTGCGGCTGCGCGATCCGGCAGCCATCACGATGCAGACCCTCACCGCGTCCGGCGAAACAGAAGCCGCCAACTTTGACCAGAAATTCGTGATCGTGTACGCCTTCGGGATCATCAGCATGTTCGGGATTTTCTGGGGCGGCGGCTACCTGATGCAGAGCGTCGTGCAGGAAAAAGAATCGCGCATCGTGGAAATCATGCTTTCGTCCGTGCAGCCGACCGCGCTGCTGTTCGGTAAGATCATGGCGCAGGGGTTGGCGGCCATCGTCCAGGTGATCGTCGTGGCGGGAACCTTCGTGTTCCTGGGCACACAGGCCGGGGACGTGCTGAGCGACCTGGGCGACCTGGATATCACCACCGGATCGCTGGTCGTGCTGGC
>CAZMNL010000938.1:0-1592 GCA_964567525.1 uncultured Anaerolineaceae bacterium | reverse complement strand
GCCTGTGCCAGATTGCTGATACAGGCTGTGCAGGCCATTTTGCAGCCGGTACATGAGCCGTGTGCTGAGCATTAACGCGGAGACGCGCGCGGTGCGTGTCGAGCCGGGGTTGGCGATGAATCCCCTGAACGCGCAGCTTGCCCCGCTGGGCTTGATGGTCGGTCCCGACCCGGCCAGCGGCGACCGTGCGACGGTGGGCGGCTGCCTGGGTAACAACGCGACCGGGATGCACAGCATCCTGTACGGCATGTTCGGCGACCATGTGCGCGGCGTGGACGTGGTGTTGGCGGACGGCACGCCTGTGACGTTCGGCGCGCAGGCCCCGGCGCACCCGGTCCGCGAACGGCTGCGCGCCGAGGTCGCGGAGATTGTGCGCACCAATGCGGACGAGATCGCGCGGCGCTATCCGCAGACGTGGCGCACGGTGGCGGGCTACCCGCTGAACAAGCTGAACCCGGACCAGATCGATCTCGCACCGCTGTTCGCGGGGTCCGAGGGCACGCTGGGATCGGTGGTGGCGGTCGAGTTGGGGCTGGTCCCGCGCCCGGCGCATACGCGCATGGTGCTGCTGCATTACGACGACATGCGCGCGGCGCTGGAGTCTGTGCCGCGTATTCTGGAGGTCGAGCCGTCGGCGGTTGAGTTGCTGGACAAGATGCTGCTCGACATGACGCGCGCGCATCCTGATTTTTCCCGGCTGCTCACGTTTATCGAGGGCGACCCGGTCGCGGTGCTGGTGGTCGAGTTCTACGGCGCGGACGATGCCGAACTCGCGGCGAAAGTCGCCCGGCTGCGGGTGCATGTCGGCGGACAGGGCTATCGTGGCGCGGCGGTGATCGCCGAGAGTGTGCTGCAAATGTCCAACGTGATCAAGGTGCGCAAAGCCGGGTTAGGGCTGCTGATGAGTATGCGCGGGGAGTACAAGCCCGTGCCGTTCATCGAAGATGCTGCCGTACCGGTTGACCGGCTGGCGGATTACGTGACCGGGGTGGATAACATCGTGCGTGCGAACGGCGCGACGATGGCGCTCTACGCGCACGCCAGCGCGGGCTGTTTGCACATTCGCCCGCTGCTGAACCTCAAGACGGCGGAGGGGCTGCGGCAGTACCGCGCGATTGCCGATGCGGTTTCCGACCTGGTGCTGAATTTCGGCGGGACGACCAGCGGCGAACACGGCGAGGGCCTTTCACGCGGGGAGTTCAGCCGCAAGCTGTTCGGGCCGCAGATCACCGAGGCATTCCGGCAGGTGAAGGCGGCTTTTGACCCCGACGGGCGCATGAATCCGGGTAAGGTGGTGGACGTGGGGCCGATGGACGACCCGCGCACGCTGCGTTACGGGCCGGATTACCGCACGCCCTACGCCCCCGAAGCGACGCGCTTCGACTGGTCCTCTGACGGTGGCTTCCTGGGTGCGGTCGAGATGTGCAACGGGGCGGGCGTGTGCCGTAAAGAGGGGGCGGGCGTGATGTGCCCCAGCTACATGGCGACGCGCGACGAGGCGCATTCCACGCGCGGGCGCGCGAACGCGCTGCGGCTGGCGATGTCCGGCGCGCTGGGCGAGCAGGGACTCTCCGACGAGCGTGTATACGCGG
>CAZMNL010000937.1:0-1603 GCA_964567525.1 uncultured Anaerolineaceae bacterium | reverse complement strand
ACATTCGCACCCTGAATTGTGACCCAGAATACGGCGGTGAGCAGCAGGATCATAATCGGAAAGCCCCAGGTGCGGCTGGTCACCAGCCGGTCAATGGTGCGATCCAGGTCAAAACGTTGTTTCTGGTCGGGATACGCGACCGCGCGGTCGGCAATCTGCGCCGCGTCCGTATACAGCGCCTCAGTCAGGTGATCCTGATATTGGCTGCCGAGGTTGCCACGTAGGGTGCTGGCGGAAGCCAGGATATTGTTAGCGTCACTCATGCGCGCATCTCCGCGATCATCAGGCGCTCAGCAACGGGCGCGGTCGTTTCACCGCGCGAAAGATCGCCCAGGCTACCATCACGGATCGCTTTTTCGATCTGTTCGTCGCCATCCAGCAGGCGCAGTGCCACCCAACGGCTGTTCGGCAGGCCGGGATACGCCGCTTCGATCTGCTCAACCAACTGGTTCACGGCGGCATCCAGCGCGGCATCGTGCGTGGTCTTGATGCGATGCGGGCGCGGCTTGATCGAACTGTCAGCGATATCATGCACGGCCTGGATCAGTTCGCGGATACCTTGCTGTTTGCGTGCCACAGTCGGAATCACCGGCACGCCGAGATCACGCGCCAGCCGCCGGTCGTCAATTGCCAGGCCGTGCCGCTGAGCCTCATCCATCAGGTTGAGACACACCACCGCTTTATCGGTGATTTCGAGCACCTGCAACACCAGGTTCAGGTTACGTTCCAGGCGAGTCGCGTCCACGACGATCACCGTCACGTCCGGCTGGCCGAACAAGATGAAGTCGCGCGCGATTTCCTCATCCACGCTCGACGCCATCAGCGAATACGTGCCGGGCAGATCGACCAGTTTGAAGCGCGAGTCGCCGTACTGGAAGCCGCCTTCGGCACGGGACACCGTCTTACCGGGCCAGTTGCCGGTATGCTGGCGCAGCCCGGTGAGCGCATTGAAGACCGTACTCTTGCCGGTATTGGGGTTCCCGGCCAGCGCGATCACGTAATCCCAGTTATCCAGATTCACGCCCAGCCGCTCAAGATGGCGGTTCACCGGGCAGGTTGCACAGGCGGAAGACCCCGTTTGGGAAGCTTTGGGCAGCGTATCCGTTGTCATGGTCATTGTTGTCCCTCGGTGAAGTCTTTGCCAACCAACTCAATCAGTGCGGCCTGCTCCCGGCGCAGCGCGATCAGCGCACCGCGCACCCGGTAAGCAACCGGGTCGCGCAAGGGGCTGTGCAGTTCCGCCGTGATCACGGTGCCGGGCACAATGCCCAGGTCCATCATACGGCGGCGTTCCAGCCCTTCGCTGTACAGCATTTTTACCGTACCCAACTGACCGGGTTGCAGATCGGCAAGTGTGTTAGGTATTGTCATTGTGATATCCTGGCTTTTTATATTCAGGTACAAAATTCGCCAAAAAGAAATATAAATTTTCAAATATGCCACTAGTATATTTTAGGTTTCCCAAAAAGTCAAATTAAACAAAATTGTGAGTGTATCTCAATTTGGGGGCGAGTTTTCGTACTGCCTGTAGTCTCTATAACAGGTATTCTCTCAAAAGGGGAGGGAAAAAGGGCTACCCAAAGTGCTAAATGAGGGGTAAAAT
>CAZMNL010000936.1:0-1604 GCA_964567525.1 uncultured Anaerolineaceae bacterium | reverse complement strand
CGTGATCTCGGTCAGGCCCAGGCGCTTGAGGCCGTTCACAAATTCGTACACGGTGCGGCGCAGCGCGACCGGGTCCCCGGCGAGATAGTCAAAATGGCTCAGGCTGTCCACCAGGATACGCTGCGCGCCGGTCTGCTCGACGACCAGTTCCAGCCGCCCATTGAGCGCGCGCAGATCGGCGGCGGTGACTTCCGGGCTGGTCATGATCACGCGCAGATGTCCGGCGGCCTCGTGCGCCTGGAAATCCCAGCCGAAGTTGGCCGCGTCGCGGTAATAATGTTCCGGGAATTCTTCGAAGGTGAGGATCACGCCGGGCTGGTTGCAGGCGGTGATGCCGTGCTGGATGAACTGCATCCCCAGCGTGCTTTTGCCTGTGCCGGGCGCGCCTTCGACCAGGTTGGCGGTCTGTGGCAGAAACCCGCCGCGCAGCATATGGTCCAGACCGGCGATGCCGGTAGCGATGCGTTGGCTGGTCATGCGTAAACGTTGTCCTCTCGGCAGCGCGGTCAGCGCAGGCTGCGGATCACGTGGTAGATCGCTTTGACGCGGAACTGGCGGTCTTTGCACTGCTCCAGAAAATCGGCGATCAGCGCGCGCAAAGACGCGCTTTCGGTGTAGGTGAAGACGCGCATATCGGGCAGTTGTTCGATCACCAGCACGCCGTCGTGGGCCAGTTGGATCAGCTCCGGTTCGACGATGCGCGGGTCGCGCCCGGTGTAGCGGGCGATATTGGCGGCGGTATCGGTGGTGTGCGGGTTTTCGTGGAAAAAACGCACCAGGTCCCACTTGATGAACGAGTTAATCCGGGTCTGGATCAACTCCAACAGCCGGGGATCGATATTGTCCATCAAATCGGCGGCGAAATCGTCTGGTTCTGGCATGGCGGTGATCCTCTGTTTTGCTGTTGGGTGTCTCCGGCCCGGTTTTCTGGTTGTGGCCCACACCTAAAATCCGCGCTCCCCCTGGCCCTTCAGGGGCGGACAGGCGGGCCGAGTAACGTCAGTCTACGTGAGACTCGTAGGGGCGGGTTTCCAAACTCGCCCAGGGAGGGTTTCTAAACCCTCCCCTACAAAAACCGGCGAATGCACGCCTGACTCGAACGTGTCCGCCCCTGACCCTCAAGCGGAGAGGCGCTTTCAAGTTCCCCTCTCTAGCTCGGCTGGAGAGGGGGATTCAGGGGGTGAGGCCAGATTCCCCCCTCACCCGCCCGTCACCGCCGCCGCTTGACCGTGCGCTTGATCGCGTCCTGATCGACGGTCTGGCGCGCGTTCTGGATGGTCTTGTAGCAGCAGTGTTTGAACTTCTTGCCGCTGCCGCACGGACAGTCATCGTTGCGGCCCACGTCGTCATAGGCGCTGATGTGCAGCGGCAGCCCCGGAATCGAGTCGGTGGTGGGGCGGCCTTTGCCGCGCACCGGCTGCGGGCGTCCGGCCCCGGCGCGTTCGGCGGCGGCCTGCGCGTTGACGGTCGGCATAGTGCCCAGCCCGGCCTGTACGTTGGTCAGGTTGCGCTGCAAGATCAGGCGTCGGCGCGGCCTTTCAGCTTCCTCTTTCCACTCACCGGATTTGATGGTCTGGCCGACCCATTGGAATTGCGGATAGTGC
>CAZMNL010000935.1:345-1607 GCA_964567525.1 uncultured Anaerolineaceae bacterium | reverse complement strand
GGTACGAGGGCAAACACCAGGGATTCATCGATGACGAGTTGTTCGAAGACTGCCAGAAGGTACGCGCTACCCTGGTCCGTCGCCGGAAGGCTCCCAGCAAGCACCGGACCTACATTCTGCATGACCGGGTGTACTGCGCGACCTGTGTCGCCAACAAACCCGCCGGGCTGGTGGACGAACGCTATGGCAAGATGCGCCCCTTCTGGCACCGGGACAATGACAAGGCATACTATCGCTGCCGGGCGCGTGACCGTGGCTATGAGCCGTGCGGCGAAGGCTTCACTGAGGTTGAAGTCCTGGATGCCCAGGTCGTCGAGGTGCTCTCCAATCTGACGATTCCTGAGGATTTCCGCGAACGGGTGGAAAAAGCGGTCCAGGGGCGTGTGGAGCATGAGGCGGCATTTCAACGGATGCAGGAAATTCAGGAGATCATCCAGCGCATTGATTTTCGGTGGGATCATGGCTACATGTCGCCGGAAGAGTATGTCGAAAAGCGCGGCCAGTTGGAACGTGAAATCGAATCCTTGCGCCCGATTGACTATGATGAACTGATTGAGTCAGCCGATTTGATCCAGAACTTCCGCACCTATTGGGACCAGTGCGCGAAGTTTGAAAACCCGGAAGAAGCGCGCAAACAGCTGCTCGACAAAATCATCGAGCGTGTGTTCGTATTTGAGGGAGAATTGCTGGCTCTGGTGGTGCATGGTGACTTCGGTGTAGTACTGGGAGATAATGAGGAAGACAGCGCATCGATAGCAGGGGCGTTGGAAAAAAAATGGCTACGAGTATCCCTCGTAGCCAGAGCAGGAGCGACGGGCGTCGCATTATCTTATTCCACCTGCCCTTTTTCCCGTCATTCAACCGGTCGCTGGGGCTGCTCATTCACGTGCAGCGTGAACACGTCCGGGCGCGCGTAGTGTCCCACCACATCGAAGTCAAACTTGCCGCGCGCAACGTCGCACAGGGCAAGATCAGCGTAGAGGATGCCCTCCTGATCATACAACGGACCAGCCAGAATGTCACCCAGCGGCGAGATGATCGCACTGCCTCCGCGACACATGATCTCCGGCTGCTCGGCCAGGTCCTCGATGCCGGGCAAATCAGCGGGATACATCGCTTTGGTCACGAACTGGTTGCAGCCTAACACAAAACACCGCCCTTCGCAGGCGATGTGACGCAGTGTAGCCTGCCAGGTGTCGCGCGAGTCGGCGGTTGGCGCGAGATACAGCTCGACGCCTTTGTTGTACAGCGCCATGCGCGCC
>CAZMNL010000935.1:0-335 GCA_964567525.1 uncultured Anaerolineaceae bacterium | reverse complement strand
GCGCGCCAGCGGCATGTAGTTCTCCCAGCAGATCAGCCCGCCAATCTTCCCCACACTCGTGTCGAGCACCGTCAGGGTGCTGCCGTCGCCTTCACCCCAGATCAGACGTTCGCTGGCGGTTGGCTTGAGCTTGCGATGCGTACCCAGCAGGCGTCCGTCAGGACCGAAATACAGCAGCGTGCAGTAGAGTGTGCCCCGGCTGTAGGTTGTATCGCGTTCAATCACTCCAATACCGAGATAGGCGTTGGCGGCACGCGCGGCTGCGCCCAGTGTGCCGGTGACCGGGCCAGGCACATCGACGCTGTTCTCCCAGTAAAGCTGCCACAGGTCGCGAC
>CAZMNL010000934.1:0-1608 GCA_964567525.1 uncultured Anaerolineaceae bacterium | reverse complement strand
TCAAGGAAAACTGGATGGGCACGGTTGAAGAACCCGGCGAACTCGCCGCGCTGACGATCATGTACAAGGTCCAGGGCTTCAACCCGGAAGCGGGCGACTGGTTCTGGATCAAGGCCGCGGGCGATGGCAGCGCGATTGACGCCGAAGGTGCGGTCGAGGGCTGTATCGGCTGTCACGGGCAGGACGGCAACGCCGACTACATGCTGCGCTTTGACCCGGTGGCTTACGCCGAAGCGCACAGCATGATGGGCGACGAGATGGGCGATACCTCGATGTCCATTGACGCCAACGCCGTGATCGACCGTTCCTGCACCACCTGCCACACGCGCGAACGCATCGACAACGCCAAAGGCGCGAAGGATGCCGCCGGGTGGGCCGCGACGATTGACCGTATGATCGGCTACGGGGCGAACGTCAGCGCCGAAGAACGCCAGGCGATGATCGACTACCTCAGCCAGTAAGCCTGATTTTCGGCAGTTTTCAGCGGGGCGGTCCGTGCGGGCCGCCTCTTTTTTCGGCACTACTGCCTGTCTTCATTCAGCAAATATTGATGCAAAATGCGTTTTGTGCTTTTGATCGCCTTTTTCCCAGGAATTTGTTATGCTCAGGTTTACACGTTTTTTGTAAAATCTACGAAGAATAGCTGATAATTCAAGCACCGTAGCAAGGGCACTGCATCACGGTCAAACATACCCCACCCCATACCGGGCGGGGCAACCCGTGAACGGTGCTTTTCGCTGAAAGCTTATAGCTTTTTTCAGGAGGCTCACCCTTGAACGCTAGCTTAATCGCTGAAGTCGGCATCATCACCACGGGTCTAGCGTTTGTGGCGGCACTGTATGCCATCGTGTCCGCGTTATTCGGCGCGCAACTGCGCCGCGATGCGCTGGTGGTCAGCGGGCGCAATGCGGCACTGCTGACCTTCCCGCTGCTGACTGTCGCCAACCTGCTGTTGATCTACGCCATGTTGAACCATAAGTTCACGCTCGCTTACGTGTGGGCGAACTCCAGCCTGGATACGCCCGACTTTTACCTGATCACCGGGCTGTGGGGCAGCCAGGCCGGGTCGCTGCTGTTCTGGTCCTGGCTGATGAGCGCGTTCACCTTCGCGGCGCTGCTGCTCAACTGGCGCTCGGAACGCCGCCTGATGCCTTACGTGATCGTGGTGACGATGGTCACGCTCGGCTTTTTCCTGCTGCTGAACAACTTCATCGAAAACCCCTTCGAGCGCTACTGGATTCAGGATCTCACGCCGGATAATCGCACGCAGGATATCAAACCGGCAGTCTTCGCGCCGGGCGATGACTGGTCCATGCTGACCACCATCCCCGACGGCGAAGGGCTGAACCCGCTGCTGCGACACTTCGGCATGGTCTTCCACCCGCCGATGCTGTATCTCGGTTTTGTCGGGTTCACGATCCCGTTTGCGTTCGCGTTCGCGGCGCTGATCACCGGGCAGTTGGGTTCCGGCTGGCTGCGGGCGACGCGCGCCTGGGCGCTGGTGGCGTGGCTGTTTCTCAGCATCGGGCTGCTGCTGGGCGGGCGCTGGGCCTATGATGTGCTCGGCTGGGGCGGCTACTGGGGCTGGGACCCGGTCGAAAACGCGGC
>CAZMNL010000933.1:0-1609 GCA_964567525.1 uncultured Anaerolineaceae bacterium | reverse complement strand
GCCTGGAGGCGCTCGAATTCATGATGCACCCGCGCGCCGTGCTGGATGAACTGGTGCGCGTGCTGCGTCCCGGCGGGATGCTGGTGATCACCAACCGGCAGGGCGCACCCGCCCGCTTGATGCCCGGCCACACCTGGAGCCATGCCGAACTCGCGCGCATCCTGCGCGACGATCTCGCGCTGCGCGCGGTGGACGTGATGCCCTGGCAGATGGATTACCGGCTGGCGTGGGGCCTCAAGCCGGGGAGCAGCGCGGTCACGGGGCCGCTGCCGCTGGGCGAGTTCTGGCGGTGTGCGCACTGCGGCGCGCGGGACCTGGTCCCGGTGGCGGGTGGGTGGCGCTGCCTGGCGTGCGAGGCGCTGATCCCGGTGGGCGTGGACGGCGTGATTGAGGCGCAGTGATGGTAGTGGGCAGTGGGCGGTGGGCAGTTTGAGTCCTGAACTGAAAACCGAAAACTGACGACTGACGACTCGACGTTGAGAAACACCCCTGTTCCTCGCTGGGCCAACGACGTTTGACGCGCACGGCGTAAGCCTTATCCGTATTTTTGTTGCCACCCGTGAAAGGATACACAACCATGCAATATCGCAAACTGGGCCGCACGGATCACGATATCTCGACGGTGGGGATCGGATTCTGGGCGGTCGCGGACCCGGAACTGTGGGGCGCGCAGGATGATCAGGACGCCATCGACGCAGTACACGCTGCGCTGGATGCGGGCATTAACTTTTTCGACACCGCCGAGGGCTACGGCGACGGGTACTCCGAAGAATTGTTAGCGCGCGCGCTCGGTGATCGCCGCCATGAAGCGTTCATCGCCACCAAAGCGGCGGCCCGCAATCTCGCGCCGGATGACCTGGTAGCGGCGTGTGAGGCCAGCCTGCGCCGCCTGAACACCGACCGGATCGACCTCTACCAACTGCATTGGCCCAGCCGCGAAGTGCCGCTGGCCGACACGCTCGGCACGCTGGAACGGCTCAAGGAACAGGGCAAAATCCGCGTGGCGGGCGTCAGTAACTTTGGCGTGGGCGATCTGGGCGATCTGGGCGACCTGCTGGCGTTGGGGCGCGTGGAGTCCAACCAGTTACCTTACAACCTGCTGTTTCGCGCGATTGAGTTTGAGGTGCTGCCGCTGTGCGAGGAACACGAGATCGGCGTGGTGGCCTATTCGCCGCTGCTGCACGGGATGCTGACCGGTAAGTTTGCCACGCTGGACGACATTCCCGACGAGCGCGCCCGCACGCGCCACTTTGCGCCCACGCGCCCGCTGACGCGCCACACCGAAGACGGCGCAGAGGCCGAACTCGCCGCCGCGCTGGACGCCGTGCGCGAGATTGCCACTGCGCGCGGCCTGTCGATGACGCTGTTGGCGCTGGCCTGGGCCATTCACCAGCCGGGGGTTACGTCCGTGATTGCCGGCGCGCGCAGCCCGCAGCAGGCCGTGCAGAACGCGCGCGCTGCTGATATCATGCTCGATGGCGAAACTATCGTCGCACTGAACCGCGCCACCGACGCGCTGAAAGCCAAACTCGGCGCAAACCCGGATATGTGGGAGTCCGGCGCACGCTCGCGGTTTCGGTAGGCTGTTGGGGAGCTATTTGAGGTAGTC
>CAZMNL010000932.1:0-1612 GCA_964567525.1 uncultured Anaerolineaceae bacterium | reverse complement strand
CTGAGGGAAGGGGTTGTGGGGGATGGGGTAATTATTTTCTTGGCGTAGCCTTAGATGACATGATCAAACAGGCACGGGCGCTGAAAACCCCGTGCCTGCGCTGCGTCGTTTACTACTCGCTGCTGTTTTCGTCGTTTCCGGCGGCATCAGGACCGTCGAACAGGCGGCGGATCTCATCCTGCCACACGTCCCCCAGCGGATTGAAGATGACTTCTTCGAAATCTTCTTTGAGACGGTCAACGTATTCGCGGACCTTTAACTGCGGCGCAACTCCGGCGAGTTGATCCAGTTTGGAGTCAATCGCTTCGGTCAGTTCGGCGCTTTTTTGCGCCAACTCGTCCAGGTCAAAGCGCGTCTTAAGCATATAGTTGATGCGCCGCATCACGCCTAGCCACGCCGAAAAGTCGTTTTCGATCTGGATCGTATTGCCGATCTGTGAGGGACCGGCGAAGTTGTACGTCGGCACGAATGCGTATATCCCGACGTGTTGCATCTCGCGTTCGCCCGCACGCTTGCAGATATATGAACTGATGCTGGCCCCGCCGGCATAGTCCGAGAGTGTCACGGCCAGGTCGTCAAACTCGGTTTTCATCTGCCGCAGGCTGTAAACGCACGACACCGGGCGCTCTTTGTCGTGGGGCAGTTCGCCGAACACGCCACCCAACGTGATGATACGCTCAACATTGAGTTCCTGCGCCGCATCCAACAACGCTTTCACATAGCGCTCAATGTCAAGCTGCGGCTCGTCCCCGATGAAGATCACCACGCCGCGATCATTCGTTTCTGTGTAGTAGAATTCGTTAGCAGGCGTTTCCAGATTCACAGGATAGCCGTCTTCGTACTGCACGACCGGGCGCACCAGGTCGTGCGTGCCGGGAATCTGGAACAGGTAGTAGCCGGTAGAGTCCAGCGTACCAATCGGGCGGGCGTCGCTGATCTGGACCAGGTATTCCGGCAGATTCGATGACACGGTGCCAGCATCGGCCCACTGCCGCCAGCCCGCGATCATGTAGATGGGACGCGTTTCGGGCCGTTCGCGCAGTTCAAATGCTTCAGGCATAAGGGTTATTCTCCGTTTGCTCGCTGGTGATGCTTAGTACAAGGCTAACACATCTCGCGCCTGTAACAAACCAGAACCGTGTTAGAAAACTGCGCGCGCATCCGGACCCCTGCCAGTAAACGTTAACCCTGCACCCACACGCTCGCGCCCTGGGGCTGTTCGGGCAGATCGAGCATTCCCCCGCTGACCGCGCGTTCCTGCCCGCTGAAATGTTCCACAAAGCGTGTGCCGTCCGCGATGCCGCCGTGCGCCACCGGCAGCGGTCCGGCGGGGCGCGGAGTCGCGCTGCGATGCCCGACCACGATCACGTAACCCTCGCTGCTGTCGCGCTGGTAGGCGAAGGTGTCCGGCTCCGTCACAAGCATCTGGAAGCCGCCGTGCTTGAGCGTATTCGACCGGCGGCGCAGCGCAATCAGGCTGCGGTAGAAGTCGAACAACGCGCCATTCCAGCGCGCCTCGTCCCAGATCATGCAGCCGCGCCCGCGCACTGCCGGATCGTTCTCCATGCCGATCTCGTCGCCGTAGTAGATTGCAGGCACGCCGGGGAAGGTC
>CAZMNL010000931.1:0-1613 GCA_964567525.1 uncultured Anaerolineaceae bacterium | reverse complement strand
CCCCTCTCCAATCAAGTTGGAGACGGGGGGACGAACACCGACCTCGTCCCTTCTCCGGAGTGTGGAGAGGGCGCGCGAACACATTTCGCGCGCGAACACATTTTGCGCGCGAACTGCGGTCGCGTTCGGGGGGGCGCGAGCCGTCCCGTGTTGTATGATCGCGGCGGCGAACGTCGCTAACCACTAACAGCTTATCGCTTATCGCTACAAAGGAGATGACGCCTTCGGGCGCAGAACCATGCACTTTCACCTGCTTCACCCACGCGAACAACTCGTCAGCATCATGCACCGCATCTACCACACCGGCATGACCACGCTATCCGGTGGCAACCTGTCGATCAAGGACACCAACGGCGATATCTGGATCACGCCCGCCGGGATCGACAAAGCCAACCTGACGCCCAAAGATATCATGTGTCTGCGCGCCGATGGCACGATCACCGGGCCGCACAAACCGTCCTCGGAACTGCCGTTCCACCAGGCGATCTACAACCAGCGCCCGGACATGCACGCGATTGTACACGCGCACACGCCCGCGCTGGTGTCGTTCAGCATCGCGCGCGTCGTGCCGGATACGAGCATCATCCCGCAGGCGCAGCGCGTGGTCGGCCCGGTGGGATACGCGCCGTATGCCCTGCCCGGCAGCGCGCAGTTGGGCGAGAGCATCGCCGGGACCTTCGCGATGGGCTATAACGCCGTGCTGCTGGAAAATCACGGGGTGGCGACCGTCGGCACGGACCTGCTGTCCGCGTTCCAGCGGCTCGAAACGCTGGACTTCTGCGCGCGGACGCTGCTGCACGCGCACGGACTCGGCGATTACACCGTGCTGAGTGACGCACAGCTTGCGCCCTTCGATCACGCCTTCAACCGCCTGCCGGAGTTCGAACCGGCGGGGCATTCCAGCCGCGAGCGCGAACTGCGCAAGCAGATCGTGACTCTCGTCCACCGCGCCTACGACCGGCAGTTGATGATCAGCACCGAGGGCGTTGTTTCCGCGCGGGTGGAAGAGGACACGTTCCTGATCACGCCGACCGGAATCGACCGCCGCAGCCTGGAGATCGAGGATATTGTGCTGGTGCGCGAGGGGCAGCGCGAGGCGGGCAAACTGCCGAGTCGTTCGGTACGCCTGCACCGCGCGATCTACGCGCAGCACCCCGATATCCACTGCGTGATGACGGCGCAGTCGCCCTACGCGGTGGTGTACGCGATCACGGCGGGCGCGCTGGATACCAAGACCATCCCGGAGAGCTATATCATGCTGCGCGATATCCCGGTCATCCCCTATGGTACGCAGTACACCGACCCCGACCTGATCGCGCAGACCGTCTCGGAGCGCGTGCCGGTCGCGCTGCTGCAAAACGACTGTATCCTGACGGTGGGCGCGGACGTGCTGAAAGCCTTCGACCGGCTGGAAGTCGCCGAGTTCACCGCGCGCTCGCTGATCGACACGCGCAACATCGGCGCGCTGGTCCCGATTGGCATGGACGATATCCGCGCGCTGGAAGAGGCGTTCTCGCTGCCGTAACCGTCACCCCCAAAATCCCCAACCGAGTCCGTAGGGGTCCACGAACAACCTGACAGAAATGGCTGCGTGTAACTGGCCTCACCCCTCT
>CAZMNL010000930.1:0-1615 GCA_964567525.1 uncultured Anaerolineaceae bacterium | reverse complement strand
GGAGTCGCCACGCAGGACCCCGAACTGCGCGAACGTTTCGACGGGCAGGTGCAGCACCTGGTCAACTACTTCAGCTTCATGGCGCAGGAAGTGCGCGAGATCATGGCCCAACTGGGCATCCGGCGCTTTGACGACCTGGTCGGGCGCTCTGACCTGCTGCGCGTGCGCGAGGTCGATCACTGGAAGGCGCGCACGGTGGACCTCACGCGCCTGCTGTACCGTTCGGCGAACGCCGACCGCGTCGCGGCCTGCTGCGTGGAGTCGCAGATTCACCGCATCGACGAGGTGCTGGACCGGCAGTTGATCGCGGCGGCGCAGCCCGCGCTGGATCGCGGCGAATCGGTCGCGCTGGCGCTGCCGATCACCAACAAGGATCGCACGGTCGGCGCGATGCTCTCCGGCGAGATCGCGCGCCGTTACGGTCAGACGGGGCTGCCGGACGGCACGATTGATATCACCTTCCGGGGCAGCGCGGGCCAGAGCTTCGGCGCGTTCGTCGCCAAAGGCGTCACACTGCGGCTGGAAGGTGACGCCAACGACTACTTCGGCAAGGGGCTGTCTGGCGGGCGCTTGATCGCGGTCCCGCCGGCGGGCAGCACGTTTGCAGCGGAAGAAAACATCATCATCGGAAATACCGTGCTCTACGGCGCGACCGGCGGCGAGGCGTTTGTGCGCGGCATCGCGGGCGAGCGCTTCGCGGTGCGCAACAGCGGCGCGGTCGCGGTCGTGGAGGGCGCGGGCGATCACTGCGCCGAATACATGACCGGCGGGCGCATCATCGTGCTGGGGCGCGTCGGGCGCAACTTCGCCGCCGGGATGAGCGGCGGCATCGCCTACGTGCTCAACGTGGACGGCGATTTCACCTACTTCTGCAACCAGTCGATGGTCGAACTCACACCCGCGTTTGACTACGAAGACCAGGTATTCATCAAAGAATGGTTGCAGAAGCACGTCACCTATACCGGCAGCCCGGTCGCGCAGAAGATTCTCGACCGCTGGCACGATTACCTGCCAAAGTTTATCCGCGTGATGCCGCTGGAATACAAGCGCATTTTGCAGGAGCAGAAACTCCAGCAAACCAACGACATGCTCGCATTCATCCGTGAAGAAGAGTACCTGGAGGTACCGTACTAATGGGCGATCCACGTGGCTTCATCACCATCGACCGCATCGAAAACCGGTATCGCCCGGTAGACGAGCGTTTGCAGGACTATCACGAGATCGAGAAGCAGCTACCGCTCGATATCCGGCGTTACCAGGCTGCGCGCTGCATGGACTGCGGCGTGCCGTTCTGCCACTGGCAGTGTCCGGTCGGCAGCCTGATCCCGGAGTGGCAGGACAGGCTGCACCAGGGCGACCTGCGCGGAGCCTACGAGATTCTGCAAAAGACCAACAACTTCCCAGAATTCACCGGGCGGCTGTGTCCTGCGCCGTGTGAATCATCCTGCGTGCTGGATATCAACGATAACCCGGTGTCGATCCGCCAGAACGAGTTCGCCGTGATTGAGCAGGCGTTCGCGCTGGGCTACGTGCAACCGCAGCCACCCAGGCAGCGCACCGGCAAACGTGTGGCCGTGATCGGCAGCGGCCCGGCGGGGCTGGCCTGCGCCGACAC
>CAZMNL010000929.1:0-1615 GCA_964567525.1 uncultured Anaerolineaceae bacterium | reverse complement strand
GTTGGCGTGGTGGTTGGCGTGAAGGCCACCGACGACTGGGCCGAAGTGTCGGTTCCCGAAGGTGATGCCATGCTGACCGTGCAGGTTCCCGAAGGCGCGACCTACGTAGCCCTGGGCCGTGTTGGCGAACCGATCCCCGGCGATCCCACCGGTGCTGTGTTCGGTGAAGTTATCCGCGTCGATGGTACGTCGCAGCTCATCTGTAACGACCCCGACGGCAACATGCCGCTGATGGCGAACGCAGACGAAGGTTACCTCTACACCAACTTCGAATGCCGTCCCGGTGCCGTCAGCAAGCTGTACATCAAGCGCGACGCCGAAGGCATGTGGCACGCGGTTGAGGGCGAAGCCGTGGACTTCAGCGGCGTCAACGGTACGTGGAACAACTGCAACGCCAGCGTGACTCCCTGGAACACCGGCCTGACCAGCGAAGAATATCCCGACGAATCGCCCGACGCCTGGGCTTCCGGCAGCAGCAGCGGCGCGATGAACGACTACCTGGGCCGCACTTCGAACGCTTACGACTATGGCTACATCGTGGAACTCATCCCCTCCGAGGGTGTCGGCACCAACGTCATCAAGCACTATGCCATGGGCCGCTTCAGCATGGAGCAGGCGCAGGTCATGCCCGATGGCAAGACCGCCTACTACGGCGACGATGGCACGGACCGCATCATCTACAAGTTCGTGGCCGAAGACGCTGGCGACCTGGGCTACGGCACGCTGTACGCCGCCAAGGTGACCCAGTTGGAAGACGAAAGCTTCGACATCGAATGGATCGAACTCGGTGTGGGCGACAACCTGGCGATCTGGCAGGCCATCCGCGAACTGGATGCCGCCTTCGCTGGCTAAATCCCGACATCCGCCTGAACCTATCAGGCTAGAAACCGCAGCCCGGTGCAAAAGAACCACAGTTCCCACACCGGGCTGTTTTATCACTTTCGTTACCGATTTATAGTTCATTTGTCCTACAAAATCTCTTGAGATTAACATGTCTTAATCGCCGGATAAAGTAGTCTTAGTTGAGCAGCGTTATGCTGGTGGACGATGACGTATACATTGGCGAGACAGTAGGATTTCCACGATGACTCCCGACGATTTGTTTCGCAGAATTCGCCGTTCCATCTGGCGCGAACCCTGGCCCACTGACCGGCGAAGCCGGGTGCGGCTAGCGCTCAATGACCTGATTCTGCACCTGCACCCGCCGACCTTCCCGAAACGCGCGCTCAAGGTGACATACAGCTTTGGGTTGGGCGGGCTGAGCATCATGCTGTTTATGGTGCTGGCGATCACGGGCGTGATGCTGATGTTTTCCTACACCCCCACACCCGGCGAAGCCTACAGCAGCATGGAAGCCCTGCGCACCGAAATCTGGCTGGGGCAGTTCCTGCGCAACCTGCACCACTGGAGCGCGAACCTGCTGCTGATCCTGGTCACACTGCACATGCTGCGCGTGTTTTATACAGCGGCGTTTCACCCCCCGCGCGAGTTCAACTGGGTGTTAGGGCTGATGCTCCTGCTGCTGGTCGCCGCATCGAATTTCACCGGCTACCTGCTGCCCTGGGATCAACTCTCGTACTGGGCCGTGACCATCGGCGCCAGCATGATCGACTAC
>CAZMNL010000928.1:0-1623 GCA_964567525.1 uncultured Anaerolineaceae bacterium | reverse complement strand
AACGCGCTGAACTTGCACAGGTCCAGCGAATCGCTGAAGGCGTGCAGGTCTTGCAGCAGCTTGAGCAGTTCGCCCTTGCCTTTCCAGTCCAGCGGGTCGGTCTTCAGCCCGATCAGGCCGAGTTCGCTGGCGGGGGAGTAGCCGCGCAGGTGGCACGCGCCGCGATTGCTGGTCGCGTAGCCCAGGCCCATACCCTTGAGTCCGCGCGGATCGTAAGCCGGGATGCCCTGGCCGCGCACGGCCATCGCAACTTCGGGGTGCCCGTAGTGCGCCGCGATGCGCGCCGGACCTTCGGCCAGCACATCGCCGACACCCTCGCGCGCGCCGGTCTTGTGGACCATCGCCACCATGTTCACGTGGTCGCCCCAGACGAGGGAGTCAGTGCCGTTCCAACCGCGCTGGCAGACTTCCATGTAAGTCCCCAACGCGACCCCCATTTCAATCGCGTCCATGCCGTAATCGTTGCACAGGTCGATCAGCTTGGCGACGGCGGCAATGCTATCGTTGTCCGTAAATGCGCCGAACGCCCAGGCCGGTTCATATTCCACGCTTTCCATGCGGACCGTCTCACCCTCGTATTCGACCTCGACCTCTTTCTTGCAGGCCACCGGGCAGGCGTGGCAGGTGGGGTCATTGACGAGGACGTGTTCCTTGACGTATTCGCCGCTGACCAGTTCGGCGCGGTCGCCGAACGAGGTCACCTGGCCGTTACGCGTGGGCAGCGCGCCGATACCGTTGGTGACGTTCGTCAGCACGTTTGTGCCGTAGACGCTCAAGCCACCTTTGCGCGGCGCGGTGATGTTGGCCTCGTCCATGATCGTCGCCAACGCCTGCTTTTGCGCTTCCTTGAATTCTTCCGGCCTGGCCGGGGCGGGATAAGCGCGCGCGGCCTTGATCACGACCGCTTTCAGGTTCTTGCTGCCGCCGACGGCGCCGGTTCCGCCGCGCCCGGAGGCGCGGTCATCTTCGTTGATCCAGCAGCCGAATTTGACCATATTTTCGCCGCCTGGACCGATGGCGATCACGCTCAGGTCTTTTTCGCCGTAGCGATCCTGGAAGAACTTCACGGTATCGTGAACGCCCATGCCCCAGACTTCCGCAGCGTCACGCAGTTCGACCGTGCCATTTTCGAGATAGGCGTAAACCGGCTTATCGGCTTTGCCATCGAACAGCAGCGCATCAAACCCGGCCCAGCGCATCCGTGCCGCCGACCACCCGCCGTGATGGCTGTCGGTGATCGTGCCGGTGAGGGGGCTTTTGGTCACAATCGCCATGCGCCCGCTCATGTTCGCGCGCGTGCCGGTCAGCGGCCCGTTCATGAAGCACAGCAGGTTATCAGGTCCCAGCGGGTCAACGGTGGGGCCGGCTTCCAGGCAGTAGCGCACGCCCAAACCGCGCCCGCCGATATATTTACGCGCCCACTCTTCGGGGATGTCTTCGTAGGTTACCTGGCCGGTCGTCAGGTTAACTCTGCCAACATTATGTGCATAGCCACCAAGCGTCATTATTTTAGCTCCTTAAAATACGTTTTTTCTCTCGTGTCAACGGGTGAGCAAAGAAAAACAGAATGTAAGGCTGATCCAGGAAATAAATCACCCAAATGAGTTGGCCTTTGCTCCCCTT
>CAZMNL010000927.1:0-1626 GCA_964567525.1 uncultured Anaerolineaceae bacterium | reverse complement strand
TCTCCGGCGTCAGGCGGTAACTCACGCCGATCACGTCCGGCTGGAAGGCGACGACCGCATCGACAAACGCTTCGAGTTCGGTGGCGGGGCCGGTGAAGTGCGTCGTATAGCCTGCGTCCTCGGCGACGTTCAAAAAGCGCGTGACCCCGGCGACGTGTACGCAGTCACCGAGCGCGCCCGCCAGTACCTTTCCCTGTGATGTGGGCATGATATCAGCTCCTGTGGAGATAGCGATAAGCGGTAAGCTTTAAGCGAAAAGCAGACGGCGGCGGTGTGCGGTGATATCTCACGCGCGCGATCCCCGCTTGTTCCCTGGCTGGTGTCAGTAGAGACTCTAGCACGCGCTGCGCCGACGGTCCAGAATCGCGGGGCGCACAAAAAACACCCACCGACGTTGAATCGTTCGCTTTGGCTTTCCCTGGAGATCGAGGTAATGAGACGGCTTTCAAAGCCTGGGTTGGCCCTGCGGGGCCGGGGCAGACTTTTAACTGCATAACCAATCCATGATAGCACGGTCCCTATTAGTAGTCCAGTTTCTAGGGGTATTTTGGTGCGCACGTTGTGGGATGCTGTGGGCACGTTCGCGGCAGGTGCGGCGGTGCGTATCCCGCTGCGCTGTGCCCCCAGTTTTGAGGAGATCAAACCATGGAAAACGAGTCCTACCAGGTAACACCCATCGGCTACGCCCGCCAGGATGACCAGGGCGCGTATGTCGAAATCCTGGAACCGTTCCGCGCTGCGCTGCAACAGCTTGAGCACTTCAGCCACGTCCACGTGATCTGGTGGGCGACGCTGGCGGATAATCCCGAATGGCGCGCGCTGCGCGTGGTCGAGCCGCCGTATGCGCCCGGCCAGCAGGTCGGCATCTTCGCCACCCGTTCGCCCGCCCGCCCGAACCCGATCGCGGACACCGTGACCGACCTGCTGCACCTTGATGCGGCAGCCGGGATCGTGCGCGTCGCGTACCTGGACGCGGTAGAGGGCACGCCCGTGATCGACCTCAAGTCGTATATCCCCACTTCGGACCGCG
This sequence comes from uncultured Anaerolineaceae bacterium, assembly GCA_964567525.1. GTDB lineage: Bacteria > Chloroflexota > Anaerolineae > Aggregatilineales > Aggregatilineaceae > CAYRNY01. The sequence continues at coordinate 596 of CAZMNL010000927.1, read as the reverse complement.
TGCGCGCGCCGCGTGTGCCTGCGTGGATGGCCGAATGGCCGGAATGGATGCCGGAGGACGACTGGTCCCCGCCGGGCCTATAGTGCTGGGATAACCCCTGAAGCCTGAATGCCTCTCTTCCATCCCGGATGGAAGAGGGGCAAGACCGGGCGCAGCGAGAGCAGAGGGGGGCGAGGCCGTCTCACACAGACATACGCCCCCGGTTGTGCGTGGCGGGTGCATTCCAGATTGGGGGCAGAATTTTTTCACCACAGAGAACACAGAGATCGCGGAGATTTTCAAGAGAAAAAAGAGCATACTAAGGAATTGTGCAAAAACAAGTTCCTGTTTTTCTCAGTGAGTAGCTGAGAGCCAAAATCGGATGTCAATTTTGCACGATTCCTAAGGGTATCTGTTTCGTTAACCGGACCGCAAACATGCCCGTGTTTTCAATACCTTCGCCAATTTTGAAAACATGGACAATTTTGCTGAAAAAGTCCCAATTTGTCACAAAAACATGGTCCAGAAAGGGTCATAAAGGGTCAAATTTTCGTAAAAATCAGTAACTACTCAGGCATAGATATGGAATATTTGCGCAAAAGAAACACGTTTTACCC
>CAZMNL010000926.1:0-1627 GCA_964567525.1 uncultured Anaerolineaceae bacterium | reverse complement strand
TCATCGTCGGCAGCATGCTCGGATACGACCTGCCGCTAGCGCCCGGCGGCTGATCGATGAAGCCTGGGCGCTGGAGGGCATCACGCGGCACGCCTCGACGCACGCGGCGGGCGTGATCGTGGCCGATAAGCCGCTGGTCGAATATATCCCGCTGCACCGCCCCACCAAAGGCTCGGCGGAAGACGCGCCGGTCAAGATGGTGACGCAGTTCCCGATGGAAACCTGCGAGTCCATCGGCCTGCTGAAAGTGGACTTCCTGGGACTCTCCACGCTGACGATCATGCGCCGCGCCTGCGAGATGATCGAGCACAATTACGGCATCCACTACGACCTGTCGAACATCCCCTACCGCCCGGACCCCGACGACCCCGAACAGGCGCGCCGGGTCGCGGAAATGTTCGAGATGCTCGGACGCGGGGAGACGATTGGCGTGTTCCAGTTGGAGTCCGCCGGGATGCGCCGCATGTTGACCGACATGCGCCCGGACCGCTTCGAGCACGTCGTGGCGGGGATTTCGCTCTACCGTCCGGGGCCGATGGACTACATCCCGCAGTTTAACCGCCGCCTGCACGGGCAGGAACCGGTCGAGTACAAGCACCCGCTGCTGGAATCGATCCTCGAAGAAACCTACGGCATCATCGTCTATCAAGAGTCGATCATGCAGATCGGCGCGGAGTTGTTCGGCTACACGCTCGGCGAAGCGGACCTGATGCGCCGCGCAGTGTCGAAGAAAAAAGAAAAGGACCTGCTCAAGCACAAGCAGATTTTCATCGAGCGCGGCCCGGAGCACGGCGTCGCGCCCGAAATCGCCGAAGCGATCTTTGACGATATCGAGTTCTTCGCGCGTTATGGATTCAATAAGTGTATCGTTGGCGACACGGAGATCATCGACGCACAAACTGGGCGCATGATCCGCGTGGGTGATCTCGTGGGCGGATCAGTGACCATCGAACACACCGTCACGCTGGATACAGACACGCTCGAATTGCAGTCCGGCGCGGTGACACAGGTGATGGAAAACGGCGTCAAGCCCGTCTACACGCTCACGACGCAGCTAGGCCGCACGATCACGGCGACCGCCAACCACCCGTTTTATACGTTTGAGGGCTGGCGCATGTTGGGCGAATTGCAGGTTGGCGAACCAATCGCGGTGCCGCGCCGCATCCCGGTTGAGGGATCGCAGGTGTGGCCGGACTCCGAGATCGCGGCGCTCGCGGACTCGCTCGACCTCTCCGATCCCGCCGCCGCGCTGCCGGACGATGTATTCACGCTCACTAACGCGCAGATCGCCGATCTGCTGGCGCGCGTGTGGCCGGGCGCTGATTCGGCGCTGATCACGGCGTCGGCGCAGCTCGCGCGGCAGGTGCAGCATTTGCTGCTGCGGCTGGATGCCCTGTGCCGGGTCGTACAAATGGGTGAACAAACTGAGGTTGAATTGGTCAAGGAATCGCGCGCCCGACGGCCCCTCTCCCCCAAACCCCCTCTCCCCATCCAAGATGGAGAAAGGGGGCTTCAAAGCGTTCCAGGCCAGAACTCGGTTATCACTCCCCCCTCTCTAGCTTGGCTGGAGAGGGGGGCCGGGGGGGGGAGGCCGGTTTTGCACACGCCCACGCTACCCGAACATGCA
>CAZMNL010000925.1:0-1628 GCA_964567525.1 uncultured Anaerolineaceae bacterium | reverse complement strand
CCGTAAACGGGGCTAAACGTGCGATCAGCGGGCCGCTTTGCGGTCCAGCAGGTTTATAGCCCGGCGATTTGATCGCCGGGCGGCGGTCGATCACCGATCCCTGGCACAACCCCGCACCAGACCTCCCCCCTCTCGCGTGACCTCCGGTCACGATCTGGAGAGGGGGGACCGAGGGAGGTGAGGTTTTACCCCCAACGCAGGACTTTTAACCAATTTCTAACAACCCCGCTGCGCCGCGTTCCCGGCGCACGCTATCGGCTCCGTAACGGAATATGTTATAATTTCGAGCACCTTTTCGCAGTATTTTCTGCGCCTGACAGCGAACACGAGCGGCGGGACACGCGCCCGAACGGCGGCAGCCCTGCCATTGAGAGGACCGATGTTCAAATCAATCGTCAAATCCGTTTTTGGCGACCCCAACGAACGCGAACTCAAACGCCACCGCGAGGTGGTCGAGGTGATCAATGCGCTGGAACCGGAGATGCAGCAATGCTCCGACGAGCAGCTCCGCGCGAAGACCGGCGAATTTAAGCAGCGCCTCAGCGACGGCGCGGAACTCGACGACATTCTGCCGGAAGCGTTCGCGGTCGTGCGCGAGGCCGCCGTGCGCACTATCGGCCAGCGCCATTACGACGTGCAGTTAATCGGCGGGATCGTGCTGCACCAGGGCAAGATCGCCGAAATGAAAACCGGTGAAGGTAAAACGCTCTCGGCCACGCTGCCGCTGTACCTCAACGGGCTGACCGGCGGGGGTGTCCACCTGGTCACGCCCAACGATTACCTGTCCAAATACGGCTTGCAGCAGATGGGGCCGGTCTATCACTTCCTGGGCCTGCAAGCCGCCGTGATCCAGAGCCGGGGCGGGAACGAAACGATGCACTCGTTCATCTACGATCCCGACTACAACAGCGACGATGCCCGCTTCCAGAACTTGCGGCCCGTCAGCCGCCGCGAAGCCTACGCCGCCGACGTGACCTACGGCACGAACAACGAGTTCGGCTTCGACTACCTGCGCGATAACATGGTGCGCAGCCTGGATGAAATGGTCCAGCGCGGCCACCATTACGCCATCGTGGACGAGGTGGACAACATCCTGATCGACGAGGCCCGCACGCCGTTGATCATCAGCGGGCAGGCCGACCAGCCCAGCGACCACTACAAGCTGTTCGCCCGGCTGGTGCAGAATCTCGTGCCCAGCAGCGAAGACAGCATCGAACTCGAAGAACCGGACGGCGATTACGTCGAGGAACTGAAAACCCGCAGCGTCTACCTGACCGAACAGGGCGTCGAAAAAATGGAGCGCCTGCTCCAGCGTGACGGCCAGTTGCAGGGCGACAACCTCTACAGCGCGGAAAATTCCGACATGCTGCCTTACCTGGATAACGCGCTGCGCGCGCGCGTGGTCTACACCAAAGACAAAGACTACGTGGTCATGCAGGGCCAGGTCGTCATCGTGGACGAGTTCACCGGGCGCTTGATGCACGGGCGGCGCTTCAGCGAAGGGCTGCACCAGGCCATCGAAGCCAAGGAAGGCGTCGAGGTCCGCCGCGAAAACCTGACGATGGCGACCGTCACCTTCCAGAATTATTTCCGCATGTACGAAAAACTCGCCGCCTCGGCTAGAAGTT
>CAZMNL010000924.1:0-1630 GCA_964567525.1 uncultured Anaerolineaceae bacterium | reverse complement strand
AGGCCATGTCGGCGCGCCCGCCGCTCACCGCCGCGGCGAGCCGCGTGGCCAGGCCGGCGGGCGGATCGGGCACGACTCCGCGGATCGTCAGCAGCCAGGCGGTTTCCGCCGCACGGGCCTGAGTCCAGGCCAGCCCCGCCAGGATACAGCCGGCGAGGCCCCTGCCCGGCGCCACCGTCAGCACCGGCAGGCCGGACTCCAGCACCCAGCCGGGCAGGGACGGCGCGCCGTCCTCGTAGACGCTGTTCGGCCCGCCGGAGAGGATCACGCCGCGCAGGTCGGGTGCGGCGGCGTGGGCGTCGTCCAGCGTGGCGGTGTGCGGAAGCAGCGCGGTATACACGCCCAACTCGCGCACGCGCCGCGCGATGAGCTGCGCGGTCTGCGCGCCAAAATCGAGGATCACGATTCCGCCGGATTTAAGGCTCATCGGGTCTGCTCCCTGGATGCGAAAAAGCCTTTCACCACAGAGATCACAGAGGACACGGAGAAAGACAAGGAAAGGGCAGGAGAAAAGCGAGATTGTTGAATCATATGCGCCTAAATCTCAACGCCGCGCGGCGGATCGTCGGCGAATTCGATACGGTCTTCGCTCAGGTGCGTGATGATCGCCAGCGACTCAATCGGCACGCCGTAGGTATCCGTCAACCACTTGCGCCCGGACTCGAATGCTTTCTCGACCACCGTCGCAATGCCGACCAGCTCGCACTTTGCCGATTTGACCATGCGCGCCAGCGCGAACAACGTCTTGCCGGAGGCCAGGAAGTCATCGACGATCAGCACGCGCTGGCCTTCGGGCAGGTATTCGGCGGCGACCATCAGGTGAACTTCGCCGCCCTTAGTGTGGCTGGGTGCGTTTTCCAGGAAGACGGGACCGTACATGGTGACAGGCTTGTGCTTGCGCGCGTAGACCACCGGCACGCCCAGCGCCAAACCCGCCATCACGGCGGGCGCGATACCGGAGACTTCGGCGGTCAGGATGCGGTCGGGATGGGCGTCGGCGAAGCGCCGCGCGATTTCCGCGCCCATCTCTTGAACCAGCGATGGGTCCATCTGGTGATTGAGAATGCCGTCAATCTTGAGAATGCCGTCGCCGAGGTACTGGCCCTCGGCGCGGATTGCGTCCTTCAGTGCTTGCATGGTAAATCTACATCTCCATCATCTCGTGATAACGCGATTCAACTTCAGCTTTCAGGATGATGGTCCTGCATTATACCGAAAAAGGGGCGTTTCGCCCCGGTGCAATTCACACTAAAAACTGAACACTGTTAACGCCTAACGCTTATCAAACGGCACGCCGAGCGCGTGCGGCGGGGCCGCGCGCGTGAAGCGCTGCACGATGGGTTTGAAGCGTTCCGGCGTGTAGTGATCGAGCCGGGTCAGCACGCCGCTGGTCGTGATCAGCAGCGTGACGATCATCAGGAACCAGGGCAGCATATTGACGATCTGCGAGGGCAGGTTGATCACGGCGTTGTCCTGTAGATCGATGGCGACCGAGCGCAGGCCCACAATCAGGTACGCGCCCATCGCCACGCGCCAGGGAACCCACAACCCGAAGATCACAATCGCTAGCGCGATCCAGCCCTCGCCGCTGAGGTCTTCTTTCCAGCCGAGTTTGACCGAGAGCGAGTAC
>CAZMNL010000923.1:0-1632 GCA_964567525.1 uncultured Anaerolineaceae bacterium | reverse complement strand
GGAGAGGGGTTTGGGGTGAGGTGAATCTGGAAATCTGCAAAGGTAGAGTGGTTTTCTGGACGGCACAAAACATGATTTTAAAACCAGGGCGATCTCATCACCGAGATCGCCCTGGTTGCGTGTTACGGCGCGTTGACCGTGATCGTGACCTGGCGCTGGACTTCGCTGTCATCGGTGCGCACGATGCGCAGGGTGTAGGTTTTGGTGGCGGCGGGGCAGACCTCACGGGTTTCGCTGCCGGTGACGCCCGCACCCTCGAAATACACTTCTTTGATGCCTTCGACCGCCCAGGTGAGCGTGACGCATTCGCCCGCCGTGATCGTGGTGCGGTCGGCGTAGAAGCTGATGCTTTCAATCGGCGGCGTTTCGACCAGTTCGATCCACAGGCCGTCCGGGTCGCTGTCGGCCACGTAGCCCACTGTGCTGTTGGAGATCAGACGCACTTCCCACCAGCGATAACCCTGCCCGCAGTACGGCCCGCTGAGGATCGTCATCTGTGTGCCGGGCAGCAGTTCGGCGATCATGGTCGCGTTAAGCTGCGGCGCGGTGCGCAGGCGGACCGCCGCGCCGTAGGTGGTGACTTGCGCCGTGTCGCCAATCGCCACCGGCAGACCGCCGCCGCCTACATAGGCGTATTCGCAGCCTGTCCCGATGGGGCTGCCGGGCGTGGTGGTCGGGAACGGCGTCAGGGTGGGGAATGCGGCTGGTGGCGGCAGCGGCGTGAGCGTCGGGAACGGGGTCACGCTGGGGAAGGGCGTCAGCGTGGCGAACGGCGTCGGTGTGGGGATCGGCGTAGACGTGCCGCTGGGAACCGCGCCCGGCGTGGCGATGGGCAGTGCCAGCGATGCTTCCGCCGGGTTCCAGTCCAGCGACAGAATGCGGGCGACGGTGTCCGGCAGGGTGACGTTGACCGGCGTGATCAGACTGGTTTCGGGCGTGAATAACGCCAGAGTCGTGTCGCCGGTGATTACGGCGATCTGCGTGCCGTCGGGTTTCCAGGTCAGCGCGTTGGCGTTGGTGAAGCCGGGAATCTGCTGTAAGCTGCCGGTGACTGTGTCATACAGGAACAACTCGCCGGGGTCGCCGTCGCGCAGCGAGCCGTCGCCGGTCGAGTCGGCGGTCGCGCCCGCGATGGCGAACTGCTCGTCGCCGGGATGGAATGCCAGCGCGTAGACGTGAATCTGGTAATTTGCCAGCCGCACGGAGTCGCCCTCCACCGGGACGAAGAAGCCGGAGTCCCCGGCGGTTTCCTGCGTGCCGAGCGCGGCGCTGCCCCCCGGCCCGATGTCGTAGGCGGTGATGGCCGGGAACGTGCCGATGGCAGTTTGCAGCGTGTAGGCGGGGCTGCCGTCCATATCGCTGGCGGTATAGACGGCGGTTTCGATGTTTCCGGCGGGGTCGGTGGCGGCGCAGAACAGGCTGCCGGTGTCGTCCGCGATGGCGAACCCGGCATCGCACGCGGCGTCCAGCGCGACGATATCGGCGGGGCGGGCGCGCGGCGGGGCAAGCTGCAACCCGCCCTCGTCGCTCAGCAGGGTGAGCAGGTCCTCTTCACCCGCAGCCCACGCCACCCCCGCGACCACAAACGGCGGGAAGACTTCCACGAGGTCCAGGCACAGCGCCTCGGCATCG
>CAZMNL010000922.1:0-1633 GCA_964567525.1 uncultured Anaerolineaceae bacterium | reverse complement strand
GGCGTAAAGTCCCACCGGGCGCGGGATGTCGTCCTCGGTGAAGGCGGGTTTGGGCTGCATCGGCGTGCTGCCCACCGCATCCACCGGCCCGTAGATCGCGGTGCTGCTGGTGTAGAGGAAGCACTCCACCCCGGCAGCGGCGGCGGCGTCCGCCAGGTTCGCCGTGCCCCAGTGGTTGACCTGCTGCACCCAGCCCGGCGGCCCGAAGGCCAGCGGAGTCCGCACAATCGCGGCCATGTGGATCACCGCGCGGACGCCATCCAGCGCGCGGCGCACCCCAGCATGATCGAGAATGTCGCCCTCAATGAACTGGTAGCGCCCGGTGTCCGGCAGATCGAGCAGCGTGGTATAGGTTTCGCGCTGGAGGTTGTCGTACACGCGGAAGGTGTAATCGTCAAAGGCGGGGTCAGCCGCGAGATCGCGGATCAAGCGCGAGCCGATATAGCCCGCCCCGCCGGTGATCAGCAGGGTGTGGGTCATGGGGTTTGATTTACCTCACCCCCCGTGCCCCCGCGTGTGCTGCGCACACGTTCCAGCTTCCGGAGAGGGGGAGTCGGAGTCCTCTTAAGTTCCCTCTCTGCGTGTGGAGAGGGAAAAATAGAATCCGGGAGCACGCAGTTAAGCCCCCTTTCTCCATCTTGGATGGGGAGAGGGGGTTTGGGGGAGAGGGGCCTTTGCATCATCCCTCACACCCCCGATCATCATCCTCGCGCCGCGTGCTGAGCGCGTCTGTGTGCAGGCCGCACTCGGTTTTGCCGGAGCCGTTCCAGCGCCCGGCGCGCTCGTCGCCGTCCGTGCCGACCGGCTGCGTACAGGGCGCGCACCCCACGCTGAGATAGCCCTGGCTGAACAGCGGGTGGGCGGGCAGTTCGTGGCGGTTGATGTAGGTCCACAGGTCTTTATGCGTCCAGGCCACCAGCGGGTTGACCTTCACGCGCCCGTCGGCGAGCAGCTCGACCGGCTGCGCGCTGGCGCGGTGGGCGGTCTGGTCGCGCCGGATGCCGGTCATCCACGCATCGAGATCGCGCAGCGCGCGCTGCATCGGCTCGACCTTGTTGATATAGCAGCACAAATCAGGATCGCGGCGGTAGAGCGCGTCGCCGTGTTGCCGGCCCTGCTCCGCCTGTGAGGTCGCCGGGCGCACGTCCTGCACGTTCAGCCCGAAGCGCGCGACGAGATCATCGCGGTACGCCAGCGTCTCCGGGAAGTGGTAGCCGGTGTCCAGGAAGATCACCGGGATCTCCGGGCGGGCGCGGCTGAGGATGTGCAGCAGCGCGACGCTCTGCGTCTGGAAGGACGAGGTCATCACCAGCCGGGGCATGAACTGCCCGGCGGCCCAGGTGATGATCTGCGCGGCGGACTCGTAACCGGGTTTGGCGGCGTTGAAGCGGTCATTCAACCGCTGGATCGTGTCGGGGGTGAGCGCGTGCATCAGAACTCCGAATAGTGCGTTAGCCGTGTGATAGCGATCAGACTCTACCGGTCTGTACGCGAAATGCGCGCCCGGCGTTGCAGCAACAGGCGCGCGCATAGATTATAACACGCGCGGCTCCGGATTCGATACGGTGTCTCTGACGCGGGTGCGTGCAAAACCTGTCAGCGACTTTGCCCCCCACCCCTAACCCCTTCCCCA
>CAZMNL010000921.1:0-1638 GCA_964567525.1 uncultured Anaerolineaceae bacterium | reverse complement strand
GTGTCCCAGCCATGCCATCACGCTCGCGCGGCCCTCTTCATGGCTGATTTCGCCGTTTAGATACTGCCGGTATAACGCGCGCAAATGCCGCCGGTAGCGTATCCCCTTGCTGCGCTTGAGCCGCCGGTGATCCGGATAGACCGTGAACCCCAGGAACGGCAAACCTTGCGTCACCGGGCGCGGTTGAGCACGGTTTTCGTGGATCGTCAGGCGCAGTGTGTGCAGAAACTCAATGATGGCGGCGCGCCACTCGTGCAGGGTTAGCTTATCGTCAGCGAACAGCAGAAAATCATCCACATAGCGCACATACGCGCGACACTTCAGCGTGTGCTTGGCGAACTGGTCGAGTTCGTTCATATACACATTCGCCCAGAACTGGCTGGTGAGATTCCCGATCGGCAACCCGCGCGGAAGCGTAGAAGCAAGCAACGTATCACCGGGAAAATAGCGCATCTCGTACTCACCGGTCAGAATTCCCACGCCACTGTCGATAATCTTCGCGCACAGCCGCAGCGTGGGCGGACAGGCGATAGTACGCGCCAGGATGTGTTTCAACACCGCGTGGTCAATCGCCGGAAAAAACTGCTGGATATCACACGGCAGCACGTACTTATAGCGCCGCATGTATTCGGTGCAGCGGTCCAGCGCGCGGTGTGTACCCTTGCCTACACGATTGGCATAGCTGTCGAAGATGAACTTGCGCTCGTAGATCGGCTCAATCACACCGATCAGCGCATGATGCACCACGCGATCCCGGAACGGGGCGGCGCTGATTTTGCGGCGTTTGGGTTCATGCACGGTGAAACTGCGATACCCGCCGGGCTGCCACGTCTCGTCCACCAGTTCGCGGTGCAGCGTGAGCAGTTCCAAATCGAGCTGCTGTTCAAACGCTGCCACCGACGGCTTATAACGCTTGCCGCGCCTTGCTTTGCGCCACGCCAGATACAGCGTTTCAAAGTTGCAGATGTGCGGATACAGATGTTTGTATGTTTTCGCCATTTTTGAAAAAAGTCGACTCGCCTCCGGCGAGATTACCCAGGGCACTCGCGGTATTCCTACGTTACCCTGTAACCTGATCAGAATTCAGAATACAGAAGATCAGAAAACAGAATTATGCTTCGCTTCGCTCAGCGAGAGCGGGCACACCGAAACCCGAGGCTGCTGTCCCCGTAAGGCGGAACATCCCCGTCGCGACTCGCCGCGCGGAAGTCACCGGGATCGAAGCTGTACCACGAGCCGCCCCGCAACACGCGATACTCGCCCGTTTGCGGTCCCTGCGGATTGACTACGCCATCTGCCAACGTGCCATAATAATCACTAGCGTACCAATCCGCCACCCACTCCCATACGTTGCCGCTCAGGTCCAGCGCACCAACCCAGGACGTACCACTCGGCTTGCTCCCCACCAAAGCGGTTTCGCCGCCAGAATTGCTGCTCCACACTACATTGTCGGGGACCCATTGATCACCCCAGGGATACGTTAATGCATCCGGCCCTGCCGCCGCATATTCCCATTCCGCCTCAGTTGGTAGCCGCGCCCCCCGGCTCTCGCAAAAATCGCTTGCCTCATACCATGTAATCTGCTCACGCGGACGGTCATCACCTGAAAAATACGGAGTGTCATCTGCTACACCATCA
>CAZMNL010000920.1:0-1639 GCA_964567525.1 uncultured Anaerolineaceae bacterium | reverse complement strand
GGAAGGAAACCCCATGCAAACCATGCAACTTGGCAACACGGGCGAACAGGTCAGTAAACTGTGCCTGGGCGCGATGTATTTCGGCACGCGGCAGAACGAGGCGGAGTCCTTCGCGCTGCTCGATCAGTACGTGGACGCGGGCGGCACGTTCATCGACACCGCCAATATCTACGCCGCCTGGGAACCCGGCTTCCAGGGCGGAGAAAGCGAAACCGTGCTGGGTAAGTGGCTGGCCGCACGCGGGAACCGTGATAAGCTGTTCATTGCGACTAAGGTCGGCTTTCCCTATGTAGGCGTAGAGCAGGGCCTCAGCGCGCAGCAGATCGAAGAAGAGTGTGACAAGAGCCTGAAGCGGCTCGGCGTGGACACCATCGACCTGTATTACGCGCACGTGGACGACCGCACCATCCCGCTGCAAGAGTCGCTCGCCGCGTTTGACCGGCTGGTGAGCGCGGGCAAGGTGCGTCACATCGGGGCGAGTAACTATCTCGCGTACCGGCTGGAACGCGCGCACACGCTCGCCAAGCTCAACGACTGGTCACCGTTCTGCTGTTTGCAGCAGCGCTACACGTACCTACAGCCGCGTTTTGGTAAGCGCGTCGTCGCCCCGCAGGAATACGTCAGCGAAGAACTGCTCGACTACCTGCGCGCGCGCCGGGACGATATCACGCTGCTGGCGTATTCGGTGCTGCTCAGCGGCGCGTACACGCGCGCGGATCGCGGCATCCCGGACGCCTACGACAACCCCGACAACAGCGCCCGCCTGCTGACGCTGCGCGCGGTCGCGCGGGAAACCGGCGCAACCGAAAACCAGGTCGTGCTGGCGTGGATGCTGCAAAGCAATCCGCCCGCCCTGCCGCTGATCGCGGCGAGCACGTCCGAGCAGTTGGCGGAGAACCTGGGCGCGCTCGATCTCACGCTCAGCGCCGAGCAGATGCAGCAGCTTGACACCGCGAGTGCGTAGCATTCACGCGCGAGCACGCAGCGTTCGCGCGCGTATCACCGAGGACAAAAACTATCGTGGACGAACAAACCATTCTGATCATCAACCGCGTGCTGCCGATCCTGTTCCTGATCGGGCTGGGCTACTGGATTCGCCGGAGCGGGTTCCTGGCCGAATCCACGCTCGAAGACCTGCGTAAAGTCGTGGTCAATATCGCGCTGCCAGCGGTGCTGTTTCTGTCGTTTTTGTACATCGAGCTTGAGCTTAAATACCTGGTGCTGTTCGTGGCGCTGTACGTGCTGTGCATCGGGCTGTTTTTCTTCGGGGTGCGGCTCAAGGGCTGGCTGAACGTCGATTACGAGTATTTCCCGTACATGATGACCGGCTTCGAGTACGGGATGCTGGGCGTGAGCCTGTTCGGCAGCGCCTACGGGCTGGGGGCCATCGGCTATATCGCCGTGATCGACCTGGGGCACGAGTTATTCATCTGGTCGTTTTTCCTGGCGCTGCTGCTGATGAAGCGCGACGGAGTCAGCCAGCCCGCCCGCCTGCTGTTCGCCGTGTTTCGCTCGCCGGTGATGGTGGCGATCATGGCCGGGATTATCTTCAACATCATCGGCGCGCAGGACTGGCTGGAAGACACAAGGCGCCGACGCTCCTGCCCAACCTCGGCGGCTCGCTGCCGAACGCGGCGTT
>CAZMNL010000919.1:0-1641 GCA_964567525.1 uncultured Anaerolineaceae bacterium | reverse complement strand
CAATCGACGCCTTGCGCTCTTCTTCGTTCAGCGGGTCGCCGAAAAACTGCGAACTGTGCCCGGTGTAGAAGTACGATTCCGGCAATAACTGCCAATCGGTAGGCAGGTCGGGATCGTAGAGCGCGCCGCGTGGCTGCGTGCAGGGTGATGGCACGGGCGGCGGGTAGCCCATCACGTCCTGACCGTCGGCACGCAGGTAGGCCAGCGCGATATCCAGCCCATCCACGCCCGCGCCCAACGGGGTGTAGCTTGCGCCGGGCAGATACGGCCCCAGCGCGTCACACGCCGCGAGCGGCGGCAGGTCGCTGCTGGTCACAGCGGCCAGCGATCCAAACGGGCTGCCCGCGCTCTGCATACTATCCATCGCCACGTTGTAAAAGCCGGAACTCAAGTCGCGCCGGAATTCGTGCATGCCCTGGTAGAGTGTCGGCCCCAATTGGAAGAAGATTGCCCCGGCCAGGTACCAGCCGATGGCGCTGCGCGGACTGACGACATCCAGTTTGACGAACGCCGCCAGCATGTAGGTGATGCCCAGCACGATGAGGGCGATCACAAACGCGAGGCTCGCCGTGACGCGCATCTGGGTGTTGGTCTGCATGATGAGCGGCGCGAAGGCGTTTTCAGCCAGCCACATATTCGCCAGTTCGATGGCATGGCCCATCATGAACAACCCTTTTTGCAGCGTCCAGCCCGCGAGCGCCAGCAGGTGCAGCAGGTCGTACCACAGCCTGTCGATCTGGACCTGCAATCCGTCGAGAATGTCATCGACCCAGGGCATTTACGGCTCCTCAATCTCACCGGTACAGATGGTGTTGACTTCATTGATCCACGACACGATATTCTGGCCCGGCACGACGGTCGGGATCGCGCCTCCATCATCACGCGCGGTCACGTCCAGCACATACGACACGCGCCGTGCCGTGCCGCGCGGACCATAGGCCGCCAGCGTGAAGGTCTTCGTTTCGCCCGGTTGCACATCGGTCATTTCATAGTTGGGCGTGAACCCGGCTTCTTCGGCGGCGGCGATGCTCGCGCCCCAGACGCCGTTGGTTTCCATACCGCTTGGGAGCGTAATCGTGCTGACGTACATCTGGCCTGCCGGGAAGATGTCGTATTCCACGCTGCCGACATTCCTGACCTCGAAGGTCCATATATAGATCGACTGAGGTTGCCCCTGACTGTCAGGTTCTGCGGCGGGCAGATCGCTGATGCTGGCCACGCGGAACATCAGTTGTAGCCCGGAAGGTTGGGCCGGGGTGTAGATCGTGTCACCGACGAAGTAATCGTTGGTGCGCACGTACTCGGTCGGTGTGGGCCAGGGGGTGTAGGTGGGGCGCGGCGTCGGCGTCATGCCCCCCGGCGCGCCGCCCGGCGGCGGGTTGAGCGGGTAGGGATAGATCGGATACACCACGCGCGTGACGGTGTAGCTGCGGCTCGACCCTGGCACGCCGCTCGCGTAGATGCTCACCGAGGCGTGGGTCACGCTCAGCGGAATGGTGATGGGGTACAGCCCGGTGCGCGTCGGGCCGGGGATGATATCGACCGCGACATAGCCATTACTGCCGGGCCAGTAGTACGGGTAAGTGTTCATGCTACCCGAATAGGACAGGTAGACGGTGCCCGCGTTCTGGCCGGTCCACT
>CAZMNL010000918.1:341-1643 GCA_964567525.1 uncultured Anaerolineaceae bacterium | reverse complement strand
GCCGGAGCAGGTCGCCCCGTCCTGGCAGTTGAACATCGTGCCTGCGCGTGACCCCGAAGGTGCGTCGTTGGGCTATTCGGCGGTGTGTGTGGTAGATTTCGCCGATCTTGCCGAAGCGGTTTCGCCGGATGCGCCACAGCGGGCGCAATGGCTTGAAGTCGCGCAGTTTCAGACCGAGGAGCGCGCCCAGCAGTTCCACGAGGATTTCATGTCGCTGGCGGGCATGGAGGAACTGCGCCACCTCACCGGGCCTGCGTTTGCCAAAGCGGTCGCCGATGACCTGGGCATGAGCGGCGAGTGGCAAACGATGGACGGGGAAGCGCTGGCGCAGATGAAAAGCGGCGTATGGTCCGTAACACACGAGCCGCAGCAATGGCAGCCCCGGCCACAAACCCTCACTCCGGGCTTTGACCCGGACCTCTGACACACTCCGGGCGGGCAAGCTCGCCCGGAGTTTTCATTCCCCCCCGAATCACAGTACAATGGCGGTCAGATCATCCAAGTAGCGTTGTGTTTCACCGCTCGTAAGGACACGCCATGCCACACGTTTTCATCTCCTACGCCTGGAAGGATGGCGGCGCGTTAGCCCGCCAACTGCACAGCAACCTGAATGCCCACGACGGTTGGTCGGCCTGGATGGACGACAAATTGCACGCCGACACCGTCTTCAGCCACGAACTGCAAAACCAGATCGACCGCGCCGACCTGGTGCTGGTCGTGATCTCGCCGGAAGTCAACCGCCGCGATCCGCCGAGCTTCGTGCAGCGCGAACTGGCCTATGCCACGCAGCGCGGCGTGGATAAACAGGTCTTTGCGGCGCGGGCAGCGGATTGCCCCCTGCCGTTGATCATTGCCGGATACACCTATCAAGACTTCTTCGACGGAGCCGGGCATGAGGCGGCGCTGAAAGCGCTCATCGAAAAGATCGAGCGCAGTCCGCGCCCCGTCTCCCCCATGTCACGCCGCGAACTTGAGTTGGCCTATCTGCGGCAGATGGCCCAGGATCACGGCTTCTGGGGCAAGGTGTACGTGGACACCGCCGCCGAAGCGCGCGTGCGCGCCGAACCCGACCCCGCCACCGAAACCGTCACCGATCCGGATGTGGCGGCGTACCTGGGCGAACTGATGATGGCGATTCACCCGGAGAAGCGCCACAGCCCCGACGACGACGCGGCGCGCGAAACCGTCGAGAACTTCGCCGCGCTGACCGATGCGCTGGCACGCTTCGAGCGTGTGGCGATCATCGGCGACCCCGGCAGCGGCAAGACGACCACGCTGCGCCGCTTCGCCTACGACCTGGCC
>CAZMNL010000918.1:0-331 GCA_964567525.1 uncultured Anaerolineaceae bacterium | reverse complement strand
ATCGACAGCGACACCGCCGCCAACGACGAAAGCGCGCCCCTGCCGGTGTTCGTGCCCCTGGGCGGCTACACGGGCGGCGACCTGGGCGCATACATTGCGCAGCAGTTCGACGGGCTGCGCGTGGCGGACTACCTGCCAGAGCGATTGGTCGTGCTGCTCGATGGGCTGAACGAAACCGCGCACGAGAACGTCCCGGCGGTGCAGGCGTGGCTGGACGCGCACTCCAACGCCCGCGTGATGCTGAGCTGCCGCAAGCTGGACTACATCGAGCGCAAACTGGACTTGCAGCGCGTGGATGTGCTGCCGCTGGACGCGCAGCAGATTTTGCACT
>CAZMNL010000917.1:0-1646 GCA_964567525.1 uncultured Anaerolineaceae bacterium | reverse complement strand
CCGGAGGCTGGAGAGTGCGCGCGACCTGCGGTCGCGTCCGGGGGGTGAGGTAAAGTACGGCAACCGGGGGCGCGGTTTACGCCAAATCCAGCCTGACGGTAAACGTGCTGCCGACGCCCTGCTCGCTGATGACCTCGATATCGCCCCCGTGCAGCCGGACGATCTCGCGCGCGATGGTCAGGCCCAGCCCGGTTCCCTCGGCGGCTTCTTCGTTCGCGCGGAAGAACGGCTCAAAGATGTTTTTGATCTGCTGGCGCGGGATGCCGATCCCGGTATCGATAACTTGCAGCCGCAGGTGATCGCCGTCGCGGTACAGCCGCACCGTGATCGTGCCACCCGTCGGCGTGTAGTTGATCGCGTTGGCGACCAGGTTGGTGATCACCTGCTTGATGCGCCCCAGGTCCACCAGGGCGTACAGCGGATCATCCTGTAGATCGGACAGCAGCGTCACGCCCTTGGCGTCGGCTTCCGCGCGCTGCACCTCGACCACGGTGTTCACCGCGTCTTGCAGCTTGATCCTGCGACGGTGCAGGTTGATCACGCCGCGCTCGAAGCGCGACACGTCCAGCAAATTCTCGACCAGTTCGGTCATGTCGTTGACCACGCGGTCCAGCACGCCCAGGTGATCCGCGGCCTTGTGCGGCTGGGCTTTGAGCAGGTACAGGCGCGTTTTAAAGTTGGTCAGCGGCGTGCGCAGTTCGTGCGAGGCGCTGGCAATGAAGCGGTCGCGCTGGCGTTGCAGTTCTTTTTCCTGGCTGACATCGCGCAGCACGCTGACCGCGCCAACGATATCGCCTTCCGCGTTGCGCACCTCGGTGACGGTCAGCGTGGCCTCGAACTCGCTCCCGTCTTTGCGGCGCACCCACAGATCGCCCTGGTGCATCCCAGAGTCCTCGACCGTTTCAAAAATGCCGCGAATGTACTTCTCAAATTCCGCCGGGGTGTAGCGTTCGCTGCGCACCAGGTGCAGATAGGTCTGGAACTCGCCCGCCGCGTACCCGGTGAGCCGGGACAGCGCGCGGTTGGTGTACTTGACCGCCAGCTTCTCGTCGTAGATCACGCCCTCAGTGATCGAGTCGAGGATCGCGCGCAGTTGGGCGCTGTGCTGCTCGACCTCGTGCGTGCGCTGCTTGACGCGCTGTTCGAGTTCGACCGTGTAACGCTGCACATCCTCGAACAACTGCGCGTTACGGATCGCAACCGCGGCCTGGTTAGCGAAGGCTTGCAGGCTCTTGGCCTGCTGCTCCGAATAGTAGTTGGGGATGCGGCTGTCCAGCGTGATGAAGCCGATCACCTGTCCCTCGTGCTGGATCGGTGCGCCCGTGTTGGAAACGATCCAGTTTTCGCTCGGTGTGTATATCCAGCCGGGGAACTGGCGCGTATCCGGGATGATCAGCGGTTTGCCGGTTATGCTCATCTGGTGCAGGTTAGGGGTTTCCGCCAGCTTAAAACGGAGGCCGAACACCTCGGCGCGTTCGTCTTCGTCTGCCGGTTCGGGATGGCGGGCGGCAACACGCACGTCCTCGCCGTCGATCAGCAGCACGGTCGCTTGCTCGGACGGGAACACGCGCCCGACATATTCCAGGATATGATCCAGCACGTCGTCAAACTTGAGCGTGCTGTTGATCGCCTCGTCGGTGTCGCGC
>CAZMNL010000916.1:0-1646 GCA_964567525.1 uncultured Anaerolineaceae bacterium | reverse complement strand
ATATTCTCGCGGATCGTGCCCTCAAACAACTGCGTTTCCTGCGGCACGACCGACAGCTTGCGGCGGTAGGTGCGCAGGTCGAGCGTGTTCATGTCCTGCCCGTCCAGCAGGATACACCCCGACGACGGGCGCACAAACCCAATCACCAGGTTCAGCAGCGTGGACTTGCCCGCCCCCGATGGCCCGACAATCGCCAGCGTCTCGCCCGGCGGCACATCCAGCGATATCTCGCGCAGTGAGGAGTCGTCCGTGTCGGGATACGAGAACGAGACGTTCTCGAAGCGGAAATGCCCCGCAACACGCGCCACGCGCGCCTTGCCCTCGTTGTGTTCCAGGTCCGGCGATTCGAGCACCTCGCCGATGGAGTAGATCGACTCGAAGCCGCGCGAGACTTCCGGCAGCAGGTTGGTGAACATCAGCACGGCGTTGGTCAGCGCGGTAAAGAAGCCGGTCAGCATCACCACGTCACCCACCGAAATTCCCCAGCGCCCGGTGAACGCGGCATAGCTGGAAATCGCCAGCGCCAGCGTCTCGAACAGCCGGAACGTCATCCAGGCGGTCGCGCTGAACAGCGCGTTGATCGTGTCCAGCCGCACGCCCGCATCCTGCACGCGCTCTAATTTACGCTCGACGTTTTGCAGCGCGCTCTGCTCGATGCCGTGCGCGCGCGTGACCGGGATCAACTGGATCATGGCGATCAGGCTGGAGGACATATCCTCAACCGTGAGGCGAAAGTCACGGTTACGGCGCGCAATCGGGCGGCGCAGCACGCTCACCACCAGGACGGCGGTGGGCACGGTCAGCAGGTAGAAGATCAGGAAGCCCGGCGCGCGTATGGCCGTGGTGATCACGGCAAAGATCAGCGTGATCCCGGCGGACGGCAAAATCTGCGCCATCTGCATGGTTAACTGCTGGATGATCTCGACGTCGCGCAGCAGCTTGGTTTGCAGCGTGCCGGTGCTGCTGCGCGTGTAGAAGTTCATCGAGAGGTGTTGCAGGCGCTTGGCGAGCGCGGCGCGCAGCCGCATTTCAACTAAGCGCGTGGCCTTGCTGACCTGCATCACGTACAGGTAATGCACGGGGACATTCAGCGCGAACAGAAACGCCTGAATCCCGACCAGCATCCACAACGTGGTCAGGTCGTGGCTTTCCGGCGCGGTGATGATATCGATGATGAGCGCCGTAATGACCGGCAAGGCCCACACGCCGCTGTGCTTGATGATGTAGAACAGCATCCCCAGCGCCAGCCGCGCATAATTGCCCCGGTACAGGTATACCAGCGTGCGCAGCGGGTGCTCGCCCGCGTAGCGGCGCTCTAATAACGCGATCTCATCGCGGTGTGTGTCTGTTGTCATGCGTTCCCTTTAGTGTTCAGCATAGCGCGAGCCGTACCGGGTACGTCAACCTATGCGAGAGTCGTAGGGGCGGGTTTCCAAACCCGCCCAATGTGTGTCAAGTTCAGGTTTGATGTTGGTTGGTCGCGTGCAGACATCGCCCCCCGCCCGGCGATGAATTCGCCGGGCTACATATCGGCCACCCCGTAAACGGGGCTAAACGTGCGAGCAGCGGGCCGTTTACGGTCCAGCAGACATATAGCCCGGTGGCTGCGAACCTGCGGTTCGTTGCGCCGGGCGAAGGGCTGTCCG
>CAZMNL010000915.1:0-1647 GCA_964567525.1 uncultured Anaerolineaceae bacterium | reverse complement strand
ACCGCGACGGACACTGCCACGCCCACCGCGACCCACACCGCCACGCCAACGGCCACCCACACGGCGACCGCGACTCAGACGTACACGCCGACCCGCACACCGACCCACACGCGCACACCCACCGCCAGCTATACACCGTCGCACACAGCCACATCCACCGATTCTCCCACCCCAACGGCCACTGCCACACCTAACCCGCTGGCGACACTGCTTGAAGGTGGTTAGTTTTCGGGAACTGCGTAAGTCCTAAAATAATGACCCCCATCCCTGCACAGGATAGGGGCCGCCAGCTTCCGCCCATAATCGAAAAGTGCATCACTGGAGATGTTTATTTGTGTGCGCGGAGCCGGGATCAGGGTGATGTGGTGGCTTCCGCTTCGGCGGTGGCGTCTTGCAGGCTTTCATCGAGCACGCTTGTCAGGCGCACATTGACCGTCTGGCCTTTTTCAAGCATGGTGGTCACGTTCTTGGTGTCGCACTGCATGGCCCCGGTCATGCGCGGGTATTCGACGGTGTAGCGATACGGTACGTTGGGGACGATCTCGATCTCGCGCGAGTTCCCCTGATCGACGATGTATTCCTGGATATTGCCGGAGTTCGTATTAGTGAGCGTGATCGTTGCTGCGCCGCACTCAGTTGCGTTGGTGAACTTGAGCGTGGTGGTTTGCGAGCAAGCTGCCAGCAGGACCGGCAGCGCGAGCAGCAAAATCAGTATCAGCGTTGGGCGTTTCATAGTCTGCTTCTCCCTTGAAAATAGCAGTAAGCTTTAAGCGAAAAGTCAATGGTGTGCGCGGCGGTCGTATTGGCCCGCAGAATTATACGGACGCTGACAGGAACTTACAAGGTGCGCGTGGTACACTCTAATTATACGTTTGAGTATGGGGGAATAGGCTATGGCAGCATTAAACCGCGTAGTGGTGTTCGAACAGGGGACGCTGCGGGTGATGCAGCGGGCGCGCCCGGTTCCTGCGCCGGACGAGGTATTGATCCGTCTGCGGCGGGCGGGAATCTGCAACACTGACCTGGAATTGATCGCGGGCTACAAGGAGTTCTCCGGTGATCTGGGCCACGAGTTCACCGGCGAGGTGATCGCCGGGCCGCCAGAGTGGGCCGGTCAGCGCGTGGTCGGGTCGATCAACATCGGCTGCGAGGCGTGCGCGATGTGTGCGGCGGGCATCGTGGAACACTGCGAAAACCGGCGCGTATTGGGCATTCAGGATTACACCGGCGTGTTTGCGGCCGAGTTCGCGCTGGTGACGCGCAATCTCTACCGCGTGCCGGATGCGGTTTCCGATGACCAGGCGGTGTTTGTTGAGCCGTTGGCGGCAGCCTGCCAGATTACCGCGCTTGTGCATATTCATCCCGGCGACCGCGTGATATTGATCGGTGCGGGTAAGCTGGGAATGCTGGCGGCGCAGGTCTTGAAGCTGACCGGCGCGGACCTGCGCGTGATTGTGCGGCACGATGCGCCGGCGGTGCTGCTGGATCGCTGGGGTATCCCGGCGGTGCGGCGTGAGCAGGTTGCCGACGGGCGCGCGGATATTGTGGTGGACTGTACCGGCAATGCGGGCGGCTTGCCCCAGGGACGCCTCCCCGGTCACCAGCAGACCGATGGCCAGATGCAAGGACACATCTTCCGAGGTCATT
>CAZMNL010000914.1:0-1649 GCA_964567525.1 uncultured Anaerolineaceae bacterium | reverse complement strand
ATGCGGGGTATATGCTGGATGAGAGCGGGCAGCGCCGCAAGGCGTGGGTGTTTGTGATGACGCTGGCCTGGAGCCGCCACCAGTACGTGGAATTCGTGTTCGACCAGCGCGGGGAGACGTGGCTCGACTTACACCGCCGCGCCTTTGAGTTCTTCGGGGGCGTGCCGAAAAAGGTCGTGCCCGACAACCTGAAAGCGGCCATCGTGCGCGCCAGTTGGGATGGCAGCGACCCGCAGGTGCAGTGGGCGTATCGCGAGTGCGCCGAACACTACGGCTTTCTCATCGCGCCCTGTCGCCCGCGGACCCCGCAGCACAAGGGGAAAGTCGAACGCGGCGTGGACTACGTGAAGCAGAATTTCCTGGGCGGACGCGGCGAACTGCCGTTGGCGCAGGCGAATCGGCTGGTGCGCGAGTGGTGTCTGACGACCGCCGGACAGCGCATGCACGGCACGACCAAACAGCAGCCGCTGGCCCGGTTCGAGCAAGTGGAGCAGTCCGTACTGTTACCTTTGCCGGAGCAGCCGTATGAACTGGCGACCTGGAAGCGGGTGAAACTGCACCGCGACTGTTACGTGGTGTTCGAGAACGCCTACTATTCCGCGCCGTTTCGGTATGTGGGGCAGACCGTCCTGGTACGGGGCAGCAGTCGCACCGTCAAGATTTTGACCACCGATTACGAGGTGATTGCCACGCATACACGCGCGCAGCAGCCCGGCGAACGGGTGACCGTGCTGGACCATCTGCCGCCGTACAAAGTTGAGGGCTTGCTGTGGAATGCGGAAACGGCTCAGGAACGGGCGGCGGAGGTCGGCCCGGCCACGCAGCAAACCGTCGAGGTTCTGCTGGCCGACCCGGTCGTGGACCCGCTACCCAAGGTGCGCCGCCTGTTAGCGCTGGCGCAGACCTACGGCGCGGATCGTCTGGAAGCCGCCTGCGCGCGAGCGCTGGCTCACGCGGACCCGGCTTACCTGACCGTCAAACGCATCCTCAAAGAGGGTCTGGACGCGCAGCCCGATCCGACACCGGCTTACGCGACCGCCCCGGCGACCATCTTCGTCCGTCCGGTGCGTGATTTGCTGGGCACTCCCCTGGCGGAGGTGGCGTCATGGCAATAACCCACCAACTCGCCCCACAACTCAAACAACTCCGGCTGTCCGGCATCCTCGACACGCTGGATGTCCGCCAGCAGCAAGCGGTCGCGGGGCAGTGGTCGTACGCCGAATTCCTGGAACGGCTGCTGCAAGACGAGGTTGAACGCCGCGCTCAGAAGCAGCTCGACCTGCGCGTGCGGCGCGCCGGGCTGAATACCCAGAAAACGCTGGACACCTTCGATTTTTCTTTCAATCCGGCCATCAATCGCCAGCAGATTTTGCAGCTCGCCGCCGGTGACTACATCCGCCGCCACCACAATGTCCTGCTATGCGGCCCCAGCGGGGTAGGGAAAAGTCATATCGCTTCAGCACTTGCCCACTCAGCGTGCCAGCAGGGCTTCAACGTGTTGGTCGTTAACGCCCACAAGCTGCTTCAACATCTGAACGGAGGCCGCGCAGACAATACCTTTGACCGCCGCCTGGCGACTTACCTGCGCCCGGATTTGCTGGTCATCGACGATTTTGGCCTCAAGCCGCTGGCGCCGCCCGCGCCGCAAG
>CAZMNL010000913.1:1246-1650 GCA_964567525.1 uncultured Anaerolineaceae bacterium | reverse complement strand
CCCACCCGTCGGGCTGTTCGGCGTAGCGTTCGGCATGACCGCAGGCGATATTCAACGCCGCATACTGATCGGCGTTCAGATCATCGCGGTTGCGTATGAACGAATCAAACGTCTTATCGGCGACGGCCTCCAGGTTGCTCAGGGTCCGCAGCCGTTCGGCGCGCCGGGTTTCGAGCCGGGTGTGCTGGCATTCACACGGAAACGCTTTGCCAAAGTCGGGATGCGTAACCGGGACGTCGCGGGTGACGTAGCCCATTCCCTGGCAGACCGGGCATGTTTCGCGCGGGGTATATGCCTGCTCAGTAGTCAATGAAGTCTGAGTATTCTCCCTGGATATACCGGTAGCGATCCGCTTGAGATGGTTGTTGAGCGAGTCCACCGTGATCCTTTCCTTCTGTCTGCCA
>CAZMNL010000913.1:0-1236 GCA_964567525.1 uncultured Anaerolineaceae bacterium | reverse complement strand
TGAGAATGCCAAGCACGTAGCGCCAGTTGCGGGCGTTGCGCTCGACGGCGATCTGGATCGCTTCCTGAATCCAGGCTGCCGGGTAATCCTGCTCGGTGCTGCGCAACTGCTCGCTGATCAGTGGCGTCAGCGGTCCGATGTTCTGTTCGTACAGCGCGAAGATGTTGGGGCGCTCGACGACCAGGGCGACCGGGCAGTCGCGCCCGCCGTACTCAAAATCGCCCGCTTCAATCGCTTTGACGGCATTACGCCCGCGCGTGGTGTTCATAAAGTACAGGTCTTCGGGACCGCTGACACCCTCGACGGTGACGTGCAGCAGGGTGCCGCGCCTCACTGCGCGTTCAAAAGCCGCCTGGGTCAGCACCGCTGCTTGTGCCGGTTCGCTATCGATCCCGGCCATGAATACCTTGTCGGCCAGCGTTTCGCGCAACTGCACATAGCGGTATTCGCCTTCTTGCTGTTGAAGCGCCCAAAAACAGTACAGCGTGACCTTCAATTCGATCAGGTCGTCAATGGCAGGCAGCAGTTCGCTAAAAAATTGCGTGGGTATCCGCGTGGTATGCTGTTTGCCCGGCGGGAATCCGTTAAAAGAAGGCATCTCAATATCCGGCAAAATCTACATTGGTTTTAGTCAAATCGGCGAACTGGGTGAGTTCTTTACGGAAGTAGAGTGAGATCACGCCGGTTGGCCCGTTGCGGTGTTTTGACACGATGATGTCGGCTTGATTCGGGACCTCGGTGTTTTCGTTGTAGACCTCATCACGATAAATAAACATCACGACGTCAGCGTCCTGCTCGATGCTGCCCGATTCGCGCAGGTCGGAAAGCTGCGGACGCTTATCCTGGCGCTGCTCAACAGCGCGCGATAACTGCGCTGCCGCCAACACGGGTACGTTCAACTCGCGCGCAAGCTGCTTGAGATGTCGCGAGATAAAGCTGATCTCCTGCACGCGGTTTTCGCTGTGCCCGCTGCCGCCATGCATCAATTGCAGGTAGTCGATGATGATGAGATCAAGCCCGAATTCGCTGTACAGGCGGCGGCATTTAGTGCGCAGTTGGAGCGGCGACAGGGCGGGCGAATCGTCCATGAAGATGCGCAGCGGCGCGAGTTTGTCCGTCGCCTCCACGAACAAGCCCCATTCACGATCCTCAAGCTGGCCGAGCCGCAGCGCGTGCGAGCTGATGCCGGTTTCTGATGACACCAGACGCTGCACGATCTGCTCGACGCTCATTTCC
>CAZMNL010000912.1:0-1650 GCA_964567525.1 uncultured Anaerolineaceae bacterium | reverse complement strand
CGCGCGATCCCTGGCCCGGCGGCATTGGTCGCCAGCGCGAGCGTGTAGTGCGGGCGCAAGGCGTCCAGCGCCTCGACGATGCCCGGCACGACTTCCACGCGCGGCCACTGTGCCATCGGCCCGGTATACTGGGGAAAGTCCCGCATGACGGTATCGCCCCAGTCAAACAAAATCAGCTCAATCATAAGCCCTAAAAAAAACTTCCCCGCCGCACGTACAGCGGCGCTACCTCATTATACGGGCATTCGCGCGCCCGGTGTTACGTGCGATATAGTCGAATTCTATGCCGCCCGACTTGGGCTATTTGTCTACGCCATTAACTACTCAGCCACCGGGAGCGTGCGCTGGGTTGCGCGCCGTTTTTCCCTCACCCCTGACCCCTCTCGCCCTCAGTGGGAGAGGGGGTTGGGGGGTAAGGGGTGAATAGTTACGAGAAACATGAAATGAGCAAGTACCTCTGTGGATCAGCCTTTGCTGATCGGCTGCGGCCCGTCAAAGATGATCGCGTCGTCGGCCCGCTGCGCGATCAACGCCTGTTGTTCGCTGGCGCTCATCGGCGCGAACGCCTTCGCCGCCCGGAACACGTCCGGCAGCAGGCGCACATCGCCGGGGCTGGCGAGACACGTCACGCCCGGCTGCGAGAGCGCAAACCGCACGCTGTCTTCCAGCGCTTTGTACTGGTCGTAGGGTTCGTACCAGGGTGTGTAGATCTTGTCTTTGTCGCCCCAGGGACCGCGCGCCGCGTGCTTGATCACCTGCACGCCGACATTACGTCCCTGCGCCATATCGAGCAGGCGTTCGATGTCCGCGCGGTAGTCGCTGTCCGCATACAGGCGCGGGTTGATCGGGACCATCACGGTATCCAGGTCCATCTGTTCGACGGCGGCCAGCGCCACCTGCGGCGCGAACATCCCGTGCGTGGTGATGCCCAGGAACCGCACCAGGCCCTCATCCCGCGCGCGGCGGAAGGTTTCGAACGCGCCGCCGGACTGCGTGATCTCGTTCACCGTTTCCAGCTTTGTCACCGCGTGGAACTGGTACAGGTCGATCACGTCCGTGCGCAGCAGGGTGAGCGAGTTTTGCAGGTCTTCCCAGGCCGCATCGCGCGCCCGTTCGAGCGTCTTACAGCCCAGGAAAAACTGGTCCCGCCGCGACTCCAGCCAGGGGCCGACCACGGCCTGCGCGTTGCCGTACTGCGGGGCCACGTCGATGTGGTTGACGTCGTTTTCCAGCGCCAGGTCAAGCGCGGCGTTCGCGCCTTGCTGGTCGATTTGCCAGAATGCCGCCGTACCCATAATGATCAGGCTGCTGTCATGAGCGGTACGGCCTAACTGCCGGGTTTGCATAAGTCTAATCCTCCACAAAATATTATCATATGCGTCTGCTAAATTATTGTAAACGCCCGTTTAAATTTTCCCTAAAACCAGCGACAGGCGTGCCGCATAGCATAGCACGGATGCCCGGTTGAGGGGAATCGGTTGTCTTTCGGTGTGGCGCAGTCAGGCGGAAAACGGGCGAAGGTAGGCGTTCCTCTATTATATAGGAAAACGGTTTGTGCGGCGAAAAAAACTCGTAAAAATTTGGGGGTGTGGCTATTTTGCATTTTGGAAGGCTCAAGTATAGATCGGGTGCAAATGGTGATTTTAGCAG
>CAZMNL010000911.1:0-1651 GCA_964567525.1 uncultured Anaerolineaceae bacterium | reverse complement strand
GCGGCAGGCGGGCCACAGCACGCCCTACGACCGCGCCGAGATTCTGCTGCTGGCCGGGCGCTATGCCGACGCGCTCGCCGTGATCCAGGACGCCGACGATCACGAATCCGCGCACCTGCGCGCCCAGGCGTACCACCTGCAAGGCCGCATCAACGAGGCCATCCGCGGCTACCGCATGGCGCTGGAGCAGATCGCCGCGCAGCGTGACGGCAACTCCCCCGCGCCCGGTGATGACGACGCGCTGGACGGAGTCGAAGACGTGCTCGACCGCGTGCCCGAACACGTGGATGATCCCGGCGTGCGGCGTGCCCAGGCGCGCGCGCTGCGCGGACTCGGGGCGGCGCTGGCGAACGCCGCGCTTGAGGGGCACGGTGATTTTATTCAACCGGCGGTGGCGCTCAATCTCGCGCTGCGCTATTACCAGGAAGACCGCCAGCCCGACCCGGCCTGTACCGGCGGCGTGCTGCGCCTGATCGCGGCGCTGCATCTCGCGGCGGGCGACCCCGAAGCCGCCGCCGAAACCGCGCGCGCCGCGCTCGAACAACTTGAGACGGTCGGCGACCCGTCCGCCGCTGCGGACGCTTACCGCACGCTGGGACGCGCGCTCTGGCGCTTGAACGACATCGGCGGCGCGCTGGACGCCTTCCAGCACGAATCCGAACACGCGCAGGCCATCCCCGAACGCGACGAAATGCGCATCGGCATCGCGCTGCACCACGTCGCGGACGCCTATCACGCCGCCGGGGAAACCGACCGCGCCATCGCCAACTACCGCCGCGCGCTGACCCACAAGGACTCTGCCGTCGATCCGCACAGCGTCTTGATGACGCAGTTGGCGCTGCACGACGTATTGACCGAAGCCGGACGCCTGCCCCATGCGCTCGACGTGGCGCAGGAGATCGTCGACCGGCTCATGCGCCAGCCGGACGGCGACTTGCAGCATATCGGGATCGCCCAGATGCGGCTCGCCCGCACGCAGCAGGCCATCCAGCGCCCGATCCGCGCGCAGCAGACGTTGATAGAGTGGGCGCGCGCGCTGGCGACACGCGCCGACGCCATCATGCAGGACCCGCGTCCCGCGCTGCACCTGCTGGCGCTGGGGCTGGCGGTGCGCTCGCTGCTGGCGGACGACCGCCCGGCGCTGGCGCTGCCGCTCGCCGAACACGCCGCCCCGCTCGCCGCCGACTATTACGCCGCGTCCGCGCCGGAGTGGGCCGCGATCCGCGACCTGGGCGACGTGTACATGGCGCTCGACCGCCCCGAAGAAGCGATCATCACGCTCGAAGCGCTGATCAACGCCGACCTCAGCGACCGGCCCGGCCAGGCCGCCAGCGTCGCGCACGCCTACGCGCTCACCGGCCAGGCTTACCGCGTGCTGGGCGATCCCGAAAACGCGCTGGCGCACCTGCGGCTGGCGCTGGACTACGAGCCGGACGCGCATTTACAGAGTCTCGTGCAGGAGCAAACCGCCGCGATCCAACTCGACACCGGGCAGCCGGGCGAAGCGGTCGAAACGCTGCGCGCCTGCCTGGACCTGATCGACCGCACCGAACACGCGGACGTAGCCGCGCGCGCCCTGACCACGCTGGCGCACACGCTCGGCGGCCTGAACCGCTACGCCGAAGCGATCACGGTCTACGAGGACGCGCTC
>CAZMNL010000910.1:0-1652 GCA_964567525.1 uncultured Anaerolineaceae bacterium | reverse complement strand
ACGCTGGACGACGCCGCGCTGCCGGGCACGGTGCTGCGGCTGCCGATGGTCTACGGGCCGGGTGATTACCAGCACCGGCTGTTTGAGTACCTCAAGCGCATGGACGACCGCCGCCCCGCGATCCTGCTCAATGAGCAAACCGCGCGCTGGCGCTGGACGCGCGACTACGTGGAGAACAGCGCCGCCGCGATTGTATGCGCGATCACCAACGAGCGCGCCGCCGGGCGCATCTACAACGTGGGCGAAGCCTACGCGCGCACCACCACCGAGTGGATTCAGGATATTGCGCTGGTGACAGGCTGGCGCGGGCGCGTGCTGTCCGCCCCGGATTACCAGCTCCCGGAAGAGATGAAGTCCTATGCCGGGATGGAGCAGGAACTCGTAATCAATACGGTGCGTATCCGCGACGAACTCGGCTTTGTGCCGCGCGTCGAACGGCTGGAAGCGATCCGCCGCACCATCGAATGGGAGCGCGAAAACCCGCCGCTGCATTACGACGACTCGCTGTTCGATTACGCGACGGAAGACGCGATCTTCGCGCGCCTGCTGTAGCGTGACGGGCGGTGCGCTCCCCCGTTCAATCTTTGTCTGGCGGCTCGCCGCTGTTATCCTTAAAGTCCTCGTCCCCCGCCGCGAACGCCAGCGCGCGGGGGTCGCCGTTTTCCGCGTCGAAGACCTCTTCCACGCGCCCGGTAAGCAGCGCGCGGCCCTCGTCCAGCAGCAGCACGCGGTCCCCGACGCGCTGCGCCTGTTCGACCAGGTGCGACACCCACAGCACCGTGATCCCCAACTGCTGCCGCAGGTGACAGATCGTGTCTTCGATGGCGTGCGTGGCGATGGGGTCCAGCGCGGACGTTGGCTCATCGAGCAGCAGAATATCCGGCTCGTTGGCGAGCGCGCGCGCGATGGCGACACGCTGCGCCTGCCCGCCGCTGAGTTCCCGCGCGGGCTTCTCCGCGATCCCGGCGTCGAGCGTCACCATGTCCAGCAGTTCGCGCACGCGGTCAGCGGACAGCGGCTCACCGCGCAGCGATGGCCCGAAACTGACGTTCTCCGCCACCGTGCCGGGGAACATGGCGGGCTGCTGGAAGACCATCCCGACGCGCCGCCGCAGCGTGATCACGTCCAGCGTGGTGATGTCCTCACCCTGCACAAAAACCGTGCCGGGCGCGGGTTCTTGCAGGCGGTTGATGCAGCGCAGCAGCGAGGACTTGCCGCTGCCGCTCGGCCCGACAATCACGAACGTCTCGCCCGGCTCCACGCGCAAACTGACGCCGCGCAGCACCGGCTGCCCGCCGCGTTCCAGGTGCAGATCGCGGATTTCGACGGGCGGCGCACTGTCCGGCCCGGTGTTATTCGTCATGCTCGCGCCGCGCCCGCCGCTTGCCGACCGTCGCCAGGTAGATCACCCACGCGGAGTCGCCGTCCAACTGCAAGATGTCGTTCATCATGTCGTCATCGAAGGCGGCAATCGCGCACACGCCGCACGTCAGCGCCTCCGCCGCGATGTAGAGATTCTGGCAGACGTGCCCGGCGTCCAGGTGCAGGTAGCGGTAGCCGCGCTCGCCGTAGCGCCAGACCATGCGCTCCACCACCGCCACCCAGATAAACGTCACGGCACTGCGCGCGACCTGTTCCTGGTTCAAACACGC
>CAZMNL010000909.1:0-1656 GCA_964567525.1 uncultured Anaerolineaceae bacterium | reverse complement strand
GCATCTCTCGGTCACGCTAGTAAAGGGCACCGACGCCGAAACGCTGAACCCGTCCTACCGCACCGGCAATCTGACGCTCAACGTCGCACCGGTCAACCAGCGGATCGAAGTGACCGTTACGCCATCCGCGAAGCTGGCACAGCCCGGCGATACCGTCACATTCGACATAAAAACCGTCGATGCGCGCGGCGAGCCGGTCAGCGCCGAAGTCGGCGTCATCGTCACGGATCAGGCGATCCTGTCGCTGATGCCGCCCAACAGCGTATCGCTCGAAGAACATTTCTACGGCTATGAAGGCAACTACGTGCGTACCGATATCGCCATGGCCTCGCTGCTCGACGTGATGACCGACGAGATTCTGAAGCAGGCCCGCGAACGCACCGAAGCCGAATCCGACATGGCTGCTGATGGCATGATAGCGATGGCTCCTTCGGCAACAATGGAGCAAGGTTTTGCCGCAGATGAGGACGCCGGGGGAGCGCCCAGCGGGCAACAGCCAGAGGTTGCCATCCGTGAAGACTTCCAGCAAACGCCGCTGTGGGCACCGCGCGTCGTCACGGATGTAAGCGGGCAGGCGTCGGTCAGCGTGACGCTGCCAGACAACCTGACCACCTGGCACGTGGACGCGCGCGGACTGACCACCGACACGCGCGTTGGTGACGATGCGCTGGACGTAATGAGCACACTGCCGCTGCTCACGCGCCCGGTTGTGCCACGTTTCTTTGTGGTCGGCGACCGTGCGACTCTCGCATCGGTGATCAACAACAACACCGACGCGCCGCAAACCGTCGAAGCGCGCCTGCAAGCATCCGGCGTAATCTTCGAAAGCGATGAGACGCAAACCGTGACGATTGAGGCGGGCCAACGCGCACGCGTCGAGTGGGTCGTCACGGTAGAAGACGTGCCCTCGGTTGACCTGACGTTCTTCGCCATCGGCGCGGACGGGTACTCAGACGCCGCCAAGCCATCGCTCGCCACCGGGCCGGACGGCACGATTCCGGTCTACCGCTACACCGCGCCGGACACCACCGGCACGGGCGGCCTGCTCCGCCAGTCGGGATCGCGCACCGAAGCGATCAGCCTGCCGCCCAGCCTGGACACCGACCAGGGCGAACTGACGATCCATCTCGATCCGTCGCTGGCGGTGACGACGGTAGACGCCCTGGACTACCTCAAGAACTACAAGCACCAGTGCATTGAGCAGACCGTCAGCCGCTTTTTGCCGAATGTGATGACCTACCGCGCGCTGCGCGACCTGGGTATCGACGATCCGGAACTGGAAGCGAGTCTCAAAATCGTGCTCGATGAGGCGCTCACCCGCCTGCGCACCGAACAGAATCCCGATGGTGGCTGGGGCTGGTTCGGCAACATGGAAAGCAACCCATATGTAACGGCTTATGCCGCGCTGGGCCTGCTCGAAGCGCAGAAGACCGGTTTCGATATCGACCAGGGCATGATCGACCGCGCGCTGAACTTCGTGCGTACCGATCTGGTCCGGCCCGGCATCGACACGCCCGTCTACCGGCTCAACCGGCAGGCGTTCTACCTGTACGTGCTGGCGCGCGGCGGAAAGGCCAGCGCGCGTGATCTCGATGCGCTGCTGGACCAGCGGCTTGAGATGGATTACTGGGCGCGGTCGTTCCTGCTGATGGCTTA
>CAZMNL010000908.1:0-1656 GCA_964567525.1 uncultured Anaerolineaceae bacterium | reverse complement strand
AGCCTCCAGAGAGGGGGAGTCAAGGGCCGTCTTTGAGCCACCTCTCCGCGTGTGGGACGTATGCGCAGCATACGCGGGGTTATGGGGTGAGGTGAATCTGGAAACCTGCAAAGGTGGAGAGTGTTTCAAACTGCGGTGTTGTTTTTAGACGCCTACTAAACGTGCGATCAGCGGGCCGCTTTGCGGTCCTTACGATCTATAGCCATGTCCTTGCAGGGCATGGCGAGCGGCGATCACGGCTCAATTTCCTGCCCTTCAAGACGTGTGGGTAATGCATAGCCAGCCTCTGGAGAGGGGGAGTAGTACACTCTGGCAGAAGTCCTACACCGGTTGTAGGGGGCGGGTTTCCAAACCCGCCCAGGGCGACTTTAGAAAGTCGCCCCTACAAAAAACTGCAAGGTTATTTCCGCCAACGTGTAGTAGGTTGTGCCCCCCCTCTCCAACTCGCTTGGAGAGGGGGGTTCAAGGGGGGGAGGTTAACCCCGCGCGTGTGACGCTGCCTGGCGAGCCTTACCCGCCAATCGCGCGCACGGACTCTTTGAGGTGCTCGCGGAGCGCGAGCATCAGTTCGCGGTAGAAGCCGCGCGCGCTCTCCGGCGCGAGCACCACGTCATGATAAAAGCTGCCCGATGCACGCTCCACCAGCCACAGGTCCACGCCGAAGAACGGCACGTCCGGCTGGTCGTCCATCGAGTCAAACTTGACGCGGCGCAGCGCCGCCAGCAGCGCCTTATAACGCTCGACATCCACCGGGTAGGTGAAGTACACCTCTTTGCCGGGCTTGTCGTAGACGACGGTCAGCGTGCAGGTGCTGCCGTGCCCGCGTGCCAGGGTAGCGACCTGGTTCGGGTGGCGCGCGTCGTGATACTGGATCGTGATGCGGAAGGTTTCGTTAATGCCGGGCTTTTGAGTCAGGTTGCGGAGTTCGTCCTGTCGCAGGCGCAGCGCGATCAGGCGAATCGGGTCAGCGCGTCGTGTTGACATAGTCCCACCTCGTAATGTGCGCTTAGCTCGCTGCGATGGATCGTTGCAGCCGCTAACCGCTTGTACACCCCACGTGTACCTGTATTGTACCCGGAAACACCGCGCTGTGTACAGTCTCTTAGCACATATGTACCGGTGGGGCCATCAGATCGCGGGGGATGCGCGGCCATCGCGCAGGGCGATCAGCAGCGTCATGTCGTCGATGGGCTGCGCGCTGCCGATGAAGGTCCGCAGCGCGGCCATGAACGTCATACGCAGGTGATCGGCGGTGGCGTCCGGCAAGGACTGCGCCAGCGCCCGCAGGCGCGCCGCCCCTAACTGCTCGCCGGACAGGTT
The DNA here is from genome assembly GCA_964567525.1 of uncultured Anaerolineaceae bacterium. Taxonomy (GTDB): domain Bacteria; phylum Chloroflexota; class Anaerolineae; order Aggregatilineales; family Aggregatilineaceae; genus CAYRNY01. Next base: position 336 of record CAZMNL010000908.1, on the reverse strand, counting down.
CGCGGCTTCGCTGATGCCGTCGGTGTAGATCACCAGGCGCGCGCCGGGATCGAGTGTGACGGTGTGCTGCTCCCAGGTGATCGACTCCAGCACGCCCAGCGGCGGGCCGGTCAGTTCGAGTTCCTGGATCGCCGTGTTCGGGTCCGGCGCGACGAGGATCGCGGGATTGTGGCCCGCGTTGGCATAGGTCAGCGTGCCGGTGGTGGGGTCCAGCACGCCGTAAAACACGGTCACGAACTGGTCAGAGGACGTGTCCGCTAGCAGGCGTTGGTTGGCCGCCGTGAGCGCCTGGCCGGGATCGCCGGGGTGTGCGACGGCGTAGGTGCGCAGCAGCGT
>CAZMNL010000907.1:0-1659 GCA_964567525.1 uncultured Anaerolineaceae bacterium | reverse complement strand
AAGCGCCCGCGCAAGACCCCGCCCCGGCGGAAGCACCCGCAGCGGGCAGCTTCCCGGAAGGCACCGGCATTCCTGCCGAAACGACCGCCACAGTCAATATGCGCCGGGGGGCGAGCACGTCCTACGGCGTGATCACCACACTGGCGGGCGGGACAAGCGTGCTGGCGAAGGGCCGCGATGCCGCGATGGGCTGGGTGCTGGTCAGCGTCAACGGGCAGGACGGCTGGGTGTTCTGGGAATATATCCGGCTGTTGAGCGGTTACATCAGCCAGCTACCGGTATCGAGCGCGGTGGTTGAGGGCGCAATCGCGCCCGCCGCAGAGACGACCACGACCACCACCGGGCCAGCGGTCCCCGCGCCGGTCTACAGCGGGCCGGGCCTGGCCGGGTTCGCGTGGGGCGGCCACGTGGAGAGCTTCGCCTATCCCGACAAAATGGCCTACGCCGGGATGACCTGGGCCAAGCGCCAGATTCGTTTCTCGCCGGGCATGTCCGGCGGCGCGGCGGCGGGTGCGATCAGCCAGGCGCACGGGGCCGGGTTCAAGATTCTGCTCGGCATCGTCGGTCCGCCCGGCTGCGTGGTGACGCCCGGCTGCTTTGAGGACTACGCGCGCTTCGTCGGCGAAGTCGCGGCGCTCGGCGCGGACGCCATCGAAGTCTGGAACGAGCCGAACATCGACCGTGAGTGGCAAAACGGGGCGGTCAGTGGCGCAAGCTACACGCAGTTGCTCGCCATGTCCTACAACGCGATCAAGGCCGCGAACCCTAGCACGACGGTGATCAGCGGGGCACCCGCCCCCACCGGGTTCTTTGGCGGTTGCGCCGCAGCAGGCTGCGACGATGCCCCCTTCATCCAGCAGATGGCGGCAGCAGGCGCGGCGAACTACATGGACTGTCTCGGCGCGCACTATAACGAGGGCATCATCAGCCCTAACCAGACCAGCGGTGATCCGCGCGGCGGCCACTACACGCGCTATTTCTGGGGCATGGTCAACACCTACTCGGCGGCCTTTGGCGGTGCGCGCCCGATCTGCTTCACCGAGTTGGGCTATGTCACCTCGGACGGCTTCGGGCCGCTGCCGGGCGGCTTCGCGTGGGCGTCCAACGTGACCCTGGCGCAGCACGCCCAATGGCTCGCGCAGGCGGTCAGTCTCGCGCGCGGCAGTGGGCGCGTGCGGCTGGTGATCGTCTGGAACGTGGACTTCACGCATTACGGTGCGGACCCGATGGCGGGCTACGCCATCGTGCGCCCGGACGGATCGTGCCCGGCCTGTGACGCACTCGCCGGAATACGGTAAACCTCACCCCCTCCCGGTCCACCGGGTAGGATACATTCCAGTCGCGGGAATGGTCGTCGTGGTTTTGTAGGGGAGGGTTTATTAACCCTCCCTCTGAAGGGCGGGTTTGGAAACCCGCCCCTACATAATGACGTTATCCTACACACACGGGGGCACGGGGTGAGGTTTAACCCACCGCCCAAACCAGAACGGAGCAAACAACCTTCATGACCACGCCCGGCACACCGCCCGAACACCCCGAACGCCACCCGCGCGGGCGCAGCCTGCCGGAACCGCCCCCCAATCCGCAGGAATCGGTGCGCATGGTCCCGCAAACGGTCAAGCCGCGATTCACCGGGCAGACGGATATCGCGCGCCCCTG
>CAZMNL010000906.1:0-1663 GCA_964567525.1 uncultured Anaerolineaceae bacterium | reverse complement strand
TTCGTCGGGCGGCTGGTCGAGGAAAAGGGCGGCGCGGACCTGCTCAACGCACTGGTGCAGATCGACGGACTCTGGCAGTTGGACATCATCGGCGACGGGCCGGAAAAGGACGCGCTGCACGCGCAGGCCAAACGCCTGCGTATCGCCGACCGGGTGTCATTCGGCAGCTTGCCGTCAACCCGAATGCCCGGTTACTATCAAGGGCTGGACGCGCTGGTGATCCCCTCGCTGACGCGCCCGAACTGGAAAGAGCAGTTTGGCCGCGTGATCGTCGAGGCGCTGGCCTGCGGCGTGCCGGTGATCGGCTCGACCAGCGGCGCGATCCCGGACGTGATCGGCGGGGCCGGGCTGCTGTTTCCGGAAGGGGACAGCAGCGCCCTGGCGAACGAACTGCGTAAGCTGATGCAGTCGGCGGATTTGCGGCGGAATCTTGCGGAACAGGGACGGCAGCGTGTGCTCGATCACTACACCCAGGCACAGGTCGCCGCGCAGACCGTCGCCGTCTACCGGAAAATGCTCAACCACTAGCCCCGCGCAGCACGACGCGCGCTGCGGCTCCGTAACAGGTTTTTCTGGAGTATCATCACTTTATGCTGAAAGCGATCTTGTTTGACCTCGATCACACGTTGATCGATTGGGACCACGCCAGTTCGTGGGAAGATTTTCAGCGCGAGCGCATGTCTGCGATCTTGCAATTCATCGGCGCGCAGGGACACACGCTTAACGGTGCGACGGTCGATGCGCTGTTCGAAGCGTTCATCACCGGAATCAGTGCGGCCTGGATCGACAGCCGCGCGACGTTAATTGCGCCGCAGCACTACCGCGTGATCACCGAGGCGCTAATTAGCGTAGGCATCGCAGAAAACACGCTTGATGCCGACACGCTCATGCGCGTGTATGACTGGCAGCCGCGACCGGGCGAATGTGTCTTTCCTGATGCGGTCGAGGTGCTGCCCCAACTGTTTGACGCGGGCATGACGCTGGGGATTGTTACCAATGCGTCCCAGCCGATGGTGGACCGCGACCGCGAACTGCACGCCTTCGGGCTGATCGACTGGTTCCCCAACTGCCGCATATCAGCCGCTGACATCGGCTATATCAAACCGCACCGCAGTATCTTTGATCGCGCGCTGGCGCTCGCTGGGGTGGAGCCGCATGAAGCGGTGTTCGTGGGTGACAACCTGGAAGCCGATATTTACGGCGCGCAGGGGGCCGGGATGCGCGCGGTCTGGCGCGAGAATGACCATGACCAGCGTGGCGCGGCGGAGCGCGTGATCCCGGACGGCACGATCACCACGTTGCATGATTTGCCGCCGCTGCTGGACCGCTGGTATCCTGGCTGGAACAACGGGCACGCGCGATGATCACGATCTTTGAGGCCGCGCCGTATCAAAACCTGATCCTGACCGGTTCAATGGGCGTTGGCAAAACCACGCTGGGCCGCCGTGTTGCCGCGCAGCTCAACACTGAGTTTTTCGACCTCGAAAACGAAATTCTTGCGCGCGAAGGGCAATCCGCTGACCAGATCCGCGAGATCTTCGGCGAGTCGCGGCTCAAGGTGCTGGAAGCGGAAGCGATCCGCGACCTGACGCTGCGCCGCCACGCCGTGATCACGATCAGCGGCCCGGCGGTGCTCGCGGCGATGTGCGCGATCACCATCGTG
>CAZMNL010000905.1:0-1667 GCA_964567525.1 uncultured Anaerolineaceae bacterium | reverse complement strand
GTGTTCGGCACGATTTTGCTGATGGTGGGCGTTGGGTTGGGCTTCGGATTCGGGTCGATCTGGCCGCTGATCTTGATCGGGATCGGCATCAGCTTGCTGATCAACCAGTTGGTGTCGGATTAGATGCGTCAGCCGCGCCAGTCCAATTGTACAAGGCGTTTGAGCCAGTAGACGGGCGTGGTCCAGGGACGGTCGCGCCCGATGCACAGGAAGTAGGGCGGCTCGAAGGCGCGGACGGTGTCCATGATTTTGTAACGCGGCAGGACGGGGGTGCTGACGATCAGGCTGCCGGTTTCGCCGGGGCGCATCTCGTGAAGCTGCTTGATGCCGCGCCGTGTTTCCACCTCGAAAAAGTACAGATCATAGTTCGGAACCCACTGGCGGCGCTCGTCGCGCTGCTGCCCGAACATGCCTTCGGTCGCGCCGTAAATCTCCATGATGCCGGTATCCTTGCCATAGAATGCTCCCAGGCGCGGGCGCAGAGTCGAGTTAATGCCGGGCCTGCTGCCCAGCGTCAGAACGCCGAAGTTCCACACGTCTTTGGGGTAGACACCGTGCGTCTTGTGCAGCCACCTGGCGAAGCGCAGCGCCATCTGTGCCGCGCCGCCGACGAGCGTGATGTTGGCGTCTTTGGCCTGTTCGTATGCGAGGTTAAAGCGCGCTTCCCAGGCGGCTTTACCGGCGTCCCCGCCGAGATCGTCGATCTGCTGCATGGTCGGGATCGAGGCGATGGGCGTGCGCGCGGCGACATGCTTCACGTAAATGCCGGTGGCGTAGCCGTACTCGATTTCGCGGCCTTTGACGGACATTTTACCGACCACGCTTGGAAAGCTAAGGTTGAGGTTCGCGCCGGTCAGGATCATGTAGTTTTTGCTGCTGAGCACGTACTGAATCACGGCGCGGGCGGCGTTGTAGCGCAGGTCGAGATCGCGCGGAGTCATGGGGATGAACTTGCTCGCGCCGGTCGTGCCGCGCGTCATGGCCCAACCGTGCGGCTCGGCTTCCAGCAGGGCGTGAGTCTCGCCGCCCATCACGCGGCGCAGCAGCGGGTAGTAGTCCTGGTAGGTCTGCACGGGGAACCGGGCGCGGTACTCGTCAATGCTGCCGACCTGTTCCGCGCCGTGCTGCTGGCCGTACTCCGTTTTGGCGTAGATGCCGAGCAGGTGTTGGAGGACTTTTTCCTGCGCGGAGGCGGGGTCTTGCAGCGCGTCGTACCAGGGCTGCACGAAAGCGGTTAGAATTGGAACAATCGGGTTTTCTTCGGTCATGGCGGCGGTTCCTTTGCGGTGATGTGGTGGCGGATCAATGTGCGGCGCAATTATAGCGCGTGCGGCGATGCTGCCAATGCGCCGCCTGCACTGCACGGTATAATCGGCGGACGACGATTCGCAGACGAGGACGGAGAGAAACGGATGCACACGATCACGTTAACGACGAACGCGACAACCGAACTGCTCGACATTACCGAGCGGGTACAGGCCGCACTGGGCGAGATGGGCGGCACGGATGGCGTGCTGTACCTGTTCTGCCCGCACACGACCGCCGGGCTGACGCTCAACGAGAACTGGGACTCGGATGTCGAGCGCGATATCCTGCTGACCGTTGATGGGCACGTCGCGCCCGTCGACTCGCGCCACCGGCACGGCGAGGGCAATTCTCCGGCGCAC
>CAZMNL010000904.1:0-1667 GCA_964567525.1 uncultured Anaerolineaceae bacterium | reverse complement strand
CCGAGGGCGTCGACGAGTGGCTTGGAGCGTTGTTGGCGGACGGCACGGCGGGCGAAGTCACCCCGGTGCGCTCGGTGGACCGTATCGCGGTCGGCAGCGGCACGCGCGGCCCGGTGACGCAGCGCATTCAGGAAGACTTTTTCGCGATCACGGCGGGACGCCTGCCGGACCGCTTCGGCTGGATGACGACCGTGAACGATGTCACCGACGTAAGCTACGGACTGGTACGCAGTTTTGAAGGGCGCTGAACCACCAACATGACCGAGCAAACAACGACGACACACCACAAAACACAAGGAAAATTAAGGAGATCAATGGTGAAACTAACCGGCGCAGAAATTCTCATGGAATGTTTGATCCGCGAAGGCGTGGAGGTCATGTTCGGGTATCCCGGCGGCGCGATTCTGCCCACCTATGACGCCATGACCAAGTACCCGCAGCTCAAACACGTGCTGACCCGCCACGAACAGGGCGCGGCGCACATGGCCGACGGTTACGCCCGCGCGACGGGTAGGGTCGGCGTGGCGATTGCGACCTCCGGCCCCGCTGCAACTAACCTGGTGACCGGCATCGCCACCGCCATGATGGACTCATCACCCATTGTATGCATTACCGGGCAGGTTCCGACCGGCGCAATCGGCAGCGACGCCTTCCAGGAAACCGACGTGACCGGCGTCACACTGCCGATCACCAAGCATAACTATCTCGTCTACGATGTGGAAGAACTGGCCTACACCGTCCGCGAGGCGTTCCACGTCGCGCGCACGGGGCGGCCCGGTCCGGTGCTGGTCGATATCCCCAAAGATGTGCAGAACGCCGTCACCGAATTCGTCTATCCCGAAGAGGAAATCGTGTTACCCGGTTACAAGCCGCCGCAAAGTGCCAGTCAATCTGACCTGCAAGCGGCGCTGCGCCTGATCGAACAGGCCGAGCGCCCGGTGATTCTGGCGGGGCACGGCGTGCTGATGTCCGGGGCCATGCGCGAGGTGCTCGAATTCGCCGAAAAGACACAAACCCCCTTCGCGCTGACGCTGCTGGGTAAGGGCGGCTTGCCGGAGAGTCACCCGCTGTCGCTGGGCATGATGGGCATGCACGGCACGGGCTACGCGAACCTGGCGATTCAGAACGCTGATTTGCTGCTGGCCTTCGGGATGCGCTTCGACGACCGCGTGACCGGCAATCTGAAGACCTACGCGCAGAACGCAAAGAAGATTCACATCGATATCGATGTGTCCGAAATGCACAAAAATGTGCGCGTCGATGTGCCGGTGGTCGGCGACCTGAAAACTGTACTCACCCAGTTGCAGCCGATGCTCCAGCCACAGGAACACAGGGCATGGCTGGCACAGATCCGCGACTGGATGGAAGACGCCGACGAGCGCGATATCGTTCACCAGGACGTGGGCGAGCGGCTGTTCGCGGCCCACGTGATCCACGATATGTGGCGCGCGACCGGCGGTAACGCGGTGGTCGTGACCGACGTAGGCCAACACCAGATGTGGGAAGCGCAGTATTACCCGCACGAGCGCCCGCACACACTGATCACGTCCGGCGGTCTGGGCACGATGGGTTTCGGACTCCCGGCGGCGATTGGCGCAGCAATGGGTCTGAAAAGTAACGACGTGTGGGCGATTGTGGGCGATGGCGGCTTTCAGATGACCATGACC
>CAZMNL010000903.1:0-1671 GCA_964567525.1 uncultured Anaerolineaceae bacterium | reverse complement strand
AAAAACACCAGGAACAGCGCCGCACCGCCCAGGACCAGGATCGCCTGGGTCCGGTTAGCGGCGGGCGGCGTGAACTCTGCTTCCGGTGGGATCAACGCTTCGCCTTCCCTGACTGCCGCCTGGATGCGCGCCGGGGTTTTCGCCCAGCGCGCGCCAATCGGCACCAACGCATCGCTGGCATAACGCTGGATCAGGGCTGCTACCACTTGAATTTCCATTGCGTCGGAACCCGCTGCACCGTTGGTATTGACCTCGCGCTGGTAGACGGTCTGGTAGCGGTGCTGGCGGTCGGTGGGGACCAGTTCCCACAGCGCCCGCAGATCGCCGATGCTCAGCGCGCGCAGTTCTTCAATCGTGTGATAACGCAGTTCTTCGCTCATGAGGCGCTTCCTTTCGCGCTCGCCTGGCTGCCCGCCAGCGCCGCCTGGGATTTCATCAAGTCGTCAAGGCTGCCCCTTTCGGGCGTTTCCACCGTGACGTTGACGTTCGGATTGACGGTGACGTTCGGCACTGCCGCCCCGCCGCGCGCGGTGATGGCGTTCGGCAGCATCACGGCGGCGCGCTGCAAGGCGCTGACTGCGCGTTCTGCGCCTTCCCAGCCGGTGTTGAGTGTGCCGCGCGCCTGCTCGACCAGCGCGGTACGGGTCGGCGGGGTGAGTTCGCCGGTGGGCGAGTTTTTGACTTCCGAGATCACGGTCTGCGCCTGCTGGCCGGTCAGTCCCAGCCGCAGCGCCTGGTCACCAAACAGCCCCACCCGCGACACGTCGCCCTGCACCGGGGCGCGGTCGCCCGGTTCCGGCGTGACACCCATCGCCCGCGCGACACCCTGAGCGACCGTGAAGTGGTCCGCGCCGCCCGCCACCGGCTGACCGTCGAGCGTGCGCTGCACTCGCATCTGCGCGATGAAGTCGCCCATCACGCCCGCGACGTTGTCCGCGCCTTCGACGCGCATCGTGCCCATGACCTGCTGTGCCTGCCCGCTTTGCAGCGTCGCGCCTAACGTGGCGATGCGGTCTTCGACTTCTTCGCCGTGCATGTCGGCAGCGTAAGCCGTGCGGTCGGCGTCGGCCTTCGACTGGCCCGCCTGGATATGAGTGTCTGCGACCGGCGGAGCGGTGCTCGCCGGAGCGGGCGGCTGAATGCTGGCGGGCAGCGGCACGTCATCCGACAGGGGCGTAAACGTGCCCATGCGGCGGGATCGAGCAGACCGGGTTTCAATTGTTTCTGCCTCGTCGTATTCTGTCTGTTCGGCGGGCAGGGGGACGCCGCGCTTGCGTTTGGGTGGCGCGACCCGGTCGCTGAGCATCTGCGCCCCGATGACCGGCCCCGCGATACCTCCAATTGCCGGGATGCTCTGCCCGACCTGGCGCAGCACCGAACCTTCGGTGAACTCGTCGGCCATGTGCCCAATCGGGGTGTTGCGCGTGCCCGGCAGGTAGGCCAATGTGCGCGCCGCGGACTGTAAACGCCGCGAGCCGCCCAACATCACCCCGGCAGCCTGGGACGTGGTCGCGCCCTGCTGCATCGCGGAAGCTCCGGCCAGCGCACTGCTGCCCACGTTGGCGGCGAGTGCGGCGGTCCCCACCCCGGCGGCGACTCCGGCCCCGGCCAATCCCAGTCCGACCGCGCCCGGCGCGACCATCACGCCACCGGTGGCCTGCCCGATTGCGC
>CAZMNL010000902.1:0-1674 GCA_964567525.1 uncultured Anaerolineaceae bacterium | reverse complement strand
GCCTGTCCTGTCGCCACAAGATCGCGCGCCATCTGCGCGCCGAAAAGTTCCCGCCCGGTGGTTTTGGGCGGCGTGCGATCATAATAGGGGTGCTGCAAAAGCTGATCCAGCCAATCTGAATCGACGCGCCCCTGTGCGGCAAGTCGTCCATCGTGATCATACGCCTGCGCGCCGCCCGTGAGGATGCTCACCGCCGCGTCGATCAGCGCGTTGCCCGGCCCGGTGTCAAAGGCCAGCGGTGCGCTGGTTCTATCGTGCTGCGGGGGCAGAAATGTGACGTTGCCAATCCCGCCAATGTTCTGCACCGCGCGCCAGCCTTCGGGGCGGCGCAGCAGCAGCCAGTCCGCGTAACCGGTCAGCGGCGCGCCCTGACCGCCCGCCGCCACGTCACGCGGGCGAAAGTTGCTGATCGTCGTGATGCCGGTGCGCTCCGCAATCACCGCCGCCTCGCCGATCTGTAAGGTCGCGCTGACTCGCCCGTCCGCCTGCACCATGTGCCAGACCGTCTGCCCGTGCGAGCCGATCAGATCGACCTGTTCGGACGTGAACCCCGCCGCCGCGATCACGGCCAGCACCGCCCGCGCAAACTGCTCGCCCAGGTCCGCGTTAAGCTGGCACAGCGTATCCACGCGGCTGTGATCGGGTAAACACGCGTCCAGAATGCGCTGCTGAAAACCGCCCGGATACGGAAACGTGATCGCGTGCCGGATGCGCACGTCCAACTGCGGCGGCGCGCCGGAAATCTCGCACAGCGCCGCGTCGATCCCGTCCGCTGAGGTGCCGGACATCAAGCCCACAATGATCACGAGTCCACCGCCTCGGCGAACAGGTCATGCACCGCGCGACGAAACGCATGAATGCCCGGTCGCTCGCGGCCCGGATACACGCGGTTGGTCAGCACCGCGACCACCAGCCGCCGGACCGGATCGATCCACAACGACGTACCCGTGAACCCGGTGTGCCCGTAGGCGTCCGCGCTGAAGCGATCCCCCGCCGAAGAATCCTCCGCCGCTTTCAGCGCCCAACCCAGGCCGCGCCGCATTCCATCGGTATATTCGTGCTCACGGATCGCGTCGCGCAGCAGATCGGGCGCGATCCCCAGGCACGGATCGCCATCCAGCCATGCCTGACCGAACGCGGCGATATCGCGCGCGGTGCTGAACAGCCCGGCATGACCCGCCACACCGCCGACGCCACAGGCGTTTTCGTCGTGGACCTCACCCCAGCAGCGCCGCCCGCGCCAGCCCGGATCCTCTTCGGTGGGTGCGATCATGTCCGGCGCGATTCCCGCACCTACCGGGTTATACACCAGCGACTCGAGTTCCAGCGGGTCGAAGACCCGGTCACGAATCGCGGCATCCAGGCGGCCCGGCGTACCGTGCAGGCGGCTGACCGCCTCGCCGAGCAGCATCAGGCCCAGGTCGCTGTAGCGCACCACGCCGTCGCCCGGCTGCCCGACAAACGGATAAGCGCACAGCGCATCGAGCGCGCGCCGCCAGCGTTCCGCGCGCGGGACCGGGTCGATCTCGCCGGGCGGCAGCGGCGCGGGTCCCGCCGCGTTGAACACATCCCGCCAGGGAGCCAGCCCGGAGGTATGCGTCAGCAGGTGGTACAGCGTTACGCACGCCGGATCGGCGGTCTGGACATAGTTGGTCAGGCCATAGGGCGTGTCAT
>CAZMNL010000901.1:0-1676 GCA_964567525.1 uncultured Anaerolineaceae bacterium | reverse complement strand
GTCGCGCATCCCGATCACACGATCCACGCGCGTAGCGACGGTGACATCGTGCGTCACGATGATCACGGTGACGCCGAACTCGTCGTTGAGCGTGCGCAATGCCTGGAAAATCTGCTCGGCGCTGGCGCTGTCCACCTCGCCGGTGGGTTCGTCCGCCAGCAGCAGCTTGGGGCGGTTGCCCATCGCTACGGCAATGGCGACGCGCTGCTGCTCGCCGCCAGAGAGCCGGTCCGGGCGGTGTTTCATGCGGTCGGCCAGTCCCACGCGGTCCAGCAGGTCAGCGGCGCGGGTGTGACGCTCACGCGCGGGGAAGCCCGCCAGCGCCATCGGCAGCTCGACGTTTTCCTGCGCGGTGAGGTAGGGCAGCAGGTTACGCGCGGTCTGCTGCCAGACGAACCCGACCATGTGCCGCCGGTACTTCACCTGGTCGCGGCGCGTCATTTCCAGCAGGTTATATTCCCCGACGTGGATACGCCCGGCGGTGGGAAAGTCCAGCCCGCCGAGGATGTTCATCAGCGTGGATTTACCCGACCCGGACGGGCCGACCAGCGCCATCATTTCGCCTTCGCGCACCAGCAAATCCAGCCCTTGCAGCGCGACGACTTCCAGATCAGCGACCTTGTAAATCTTCACAAGGTTGTCGGCCTCGATGAAGATCGGGCGGTGGTTGCCGGTTTGCAGCAGGTCCCCGGCGGTCTGCGGGGTGACGTTTGTCGCTTGTGCCATAGTGGTTTATTCCTCGTAAGCTGTTCTGGCCTCACCCCCCTCGGTCCCCGCTCTCCAGATCGTGACCGCAGGTCACGCGACAGGGGGGAAGCCAATATGCTGTACAGCTTACTGGCTCCCCCTTTCTCCATCTCGGATGGGGAAAGGGGGCCGGGGGGATAGGGGCCAGTCATATCCCAATTATGTTCGTAATCTGCGCCAATCCCCCTACCAAACCCACCCGCCGGGGGTGAGATTTTCTTCTATTCCTCGCCCAGGCGCAAAACCTGGTTGACGCTCATACGGCGCAGGAAGATCGCCGCGATACCCATCAGCGCTGTGAAGGACAGCGCCAGGATCGCCAGCATCCCGGCCATTTGCAGCCAGGGGATGCGCAGAGTCTCCTGCCCAACCAGCGCCAGGAACGGCAGCAGCAGGTACGCCAGCCCGGTCCCGATGGCGCTGCCGATGATCAGCGCGGGCGTGATCAGCGTCACCTGCTCGATGAACAGCAGCCGCCAGATATGCCCGGAATTCCAGCCCAGAGAGCGCAGCACGCCAAACGTGAACAAACGCTGCCGCGCCGTCACCACCAGGTAGAACGCGAAGTCCAGCAGGCTGAGCAGCAGGCTGATCCAGAACCCGGCGTAGAGCATCCCGGCGACGGCGCTCGGCAGCGGCTCGCGCTGTATCTCGCCGTAGCGGTCCCAGGCCCAGGTCACGCCCGAAACGCCGGTGAGTTCCGCCAGTTGATTTTCCAGCGCGGCGGAGGGCTGGCGGTCGGGCAGTTCCAGCCAGATTTCGTTTTGATTGAAGTAGCTCGACGAGGTAGCAGCCTGGTTGATCACGGGCCGCAGCAGGTCCAGGTGCGTGATCATCAGCGGCGCGCGCTCGCCCACCGAGGGCAGATCCTCGATCACGCCCACCACGCGGTAGCCCAACTCCACCGAGCCGGTCCCAACGTTCAGGAT
>CAZMNL010000900.1:0-1679 GCA_964567525.1 uncultured Anaerolineaceae bacterium | reverse complement strand
GGCCGGTCGCGACGAGGATGGCGTATGGGTGATGGCCCCGACCGTTCGCCCCTTCGACTGGGGCCTGTGCGGGCGCGACGGCACCACCACAACCGCCAGCAGGATTCCCACAACCGCCAGCCAGGAAAACACGCGCGCACGCCGGGCCTGCCGGTGGACCGGTTCCAGCAGGTCGGGCGTAATCTCACCTGTGACGAGATAGCGATAGAGCGCGGCGGCCTCACGGTTGAAGGTGTAGTAATGCGCGTTGAACCAGTGGTAAACCTGCACGCGCGTCATACGGTAGATCACGCGCACGCTGCCCTTGCGCCGCCGGATTGTCACGGTATGCACGGCGCGGCGCGGGTCGAACCACTTGAACTCGCGCATACGCCAGCCGCGCAGCTCTTTGTGCGTGGATTTGACGACTTTGAAACGCGCTTCGATGAAAAAATCCGGGATGCGCGTTTCCAGTTCCTCACGCGTGAGGATGATCGGCAGGTTGTAGTTGATGCGCAGCCGGTCATCGCGCCAGCAGTGTTCGGCGGGCAGCGCCAGCGGCAGCAAACCGGGCCGTGCGACGTTCGGCGCGTGTTCGACGGTCAGCGGGCGGGTGGGCGCTTTGGCGGATTGCAGGCGCTTGACCAGGCTTTCGACCGCCAGCAGAAATGGCCCATCAAAGTCCACGACCTTACAATCTTGCAGGTGTTCGGGCAGGTCGGTGGGGCGGTGCATGACCGCGATCACACGTTTGCCGCTGTTCAGGGCGGCGGCGCACTGCTGCTGCACTTTCTCCGAGGCGACCGCTTCTGGCGACATGATACCGAGGATGTGCGACGCGCGCTCGAAGGCTTCTTGCGGGGTCAACGGGCCGGAATCGCCGGGGGCGTCGGGTGTTTTGAGCAGTTCGTTAGGGTCCGGCACAGGCCAGATCGCCAGTCCGCGCTGGGCCAGTTGCACAGCGATCTGGTGCGCAAAGGCGTGATCCTCCGGCACATAAAGCAGGACGATGTGCGACATAACCGCTCCTCGGTGGCGTGACGAATCGCGCCGCGTGCATACGGCCCGCTCGCGGTGCGTGTAGTTGATTCTACTCGCTGCGCGGCGGGGTCACAAGTTGGGACCATAATACGCCGAGTCCCCCGGCTGTATGCGCGAGGGACTCGGCGGTTTCATATGCGGAAAAAATGGGGCGTTCAGTCCTCGATCTCGACTTCGATCTTTTCCTTGCCGGGCGCGTCCTTCGGCTTTGACCGCAGCGAGTCCAGCCCGGACTCGACCGTTTCGATCACGCCGTCGAACAGCACCTCAAAGCCCTGCTTGCTTTCCTCGAAGGCGTTGGTGGCGTGGTTGCGGAAGCCCTTCGGCAGCAGCGAGAAAAACGCCTTGCCGGTTTCCTCGACGGCGCGGCCCTGGTGGTGCAAGAAGGCGCTCAATGGCGGGCGCTTTTTGGTGTCTTCGGACATATCCTCACCATCCCTTGTCTAGTTTTGCGGTGTACTTTCATTATCCTATACGCACGGCGCGGCGGCAACGTTGCGGGGGATAAGCCACTGCTAACCTAATACCCCCGCGTGCGATCCACGATGTTCAGCAGGTCCTTACGCGCCAGGAAGCGCCGCAGGTTCTCGACGAACAGGTCGGCAGCTTTGGCGTTGTAGTCTTCGGTGTTCCCGGCGATATGCGGGCTGATGATCAGG
>CAZMNL010000899.1:0-1682 GCA_964567525.1 uncultured Anaerolineaceae bacterium | reverse complement strand
CCGAGTAATTATTGAACCATTTTCCCCTCATTTTCCATACCTCCGGGAATTGCTGACCTCGATGCGAGGCAGGCTCAGCTTTTCCGCGAGCAGCGCGGCCACCGTGCTCTTGCCTGCACACATCGGACCGATCAGGATCACGGGCGCGGTCATCGGATGCCCAGGTTCATAGCGATCTGCTGCGCCTTGTTCAGATCGCTGACGTCTAACACGATCTGCCCTGCCATCGTGATGTACACCGCGTTGATGTTGATCGCCGCATCGCCCAGCGACCGCGCAAGCTGCGCCAGTGCGCCCGGCTGGTGCGGCAGGCTGATCAGCAGCACGTCGCGCGTTTCATACGGCATGTCGATGCTGGTCAGCGCGGTTGAGGTCGCGTCGGTGTTGTCGGTCACGAACTGCACGATCCCCTGGTTGGGGCACGGCGTCGCGTGCATGGCGACGATGTTGATCGCATGTTTGGCTAAGGCTTCGGTCAGTTCGGCCAATGCGCCGGGTGTGTCTTCCAGTTTGACGGTGAATTCTGTCGCCACGATGATCTCTCCTCAAGCGCTCAGGTATCTGAATCATGCGGTGCTTTCAGCGCACATCCTGCGCTTCCAACGCACGTTGACTCCATCTTAACCTAATTCTAGCGCAGATGCAGTTATACACATGTCCTGATTGTTCGGCATAATGCCCAACTATCGCGCGGTTGATTTCGCGCCCGGCGTGATCTACACTGGACACTCCGTTATCCGAACTGAAAGCGGGTTACACACGGTGCCTGACACCAACGATCACACCTCCCCACACGTGCCCGTGCTGCTCGATGCGGTACTCGACGCGCTGAACGTCGCCGCGCGGCCTGCGGGGTATTTTGTCGATGGCACGCTCGGCGCGGGCGGCCATGCCGCCGCTGTGCTGGAGTCCGCGCCGGAGTCGCGTTTGCTCGGCCTGGACCGTGACCCGGCGGCGCTGGCGCTGGCCCGCGAACGGCTCGCGCCCTTCGGCACGCGCGCGACCGTGCGCCATGCCAGCTACGAGCAGATCGCGCAGATCGTCCCGGCGTGGCTGCGCGAGTACCGCCCGGACGCGCCGGGTATTGACGGGATGCTGCTCGACCTGGGGATATCCTCAATGCAGATCGATAACCCGGCGCGCGGGTTCGCCTTCATGCAGGATGGCCCGCTGGATATGCGCTTCGATCCGTCCGGCGTGGACCTGACCGCCGCCGATATCGTCAACACGTGGGACGCAGACCAGATCGCGGACGTGCTGTTCCAGTACGGCGAGGAACGCAACAGCCGCCGGATCGCGCGCGCGATTGTCGCCGCGCGCCCGCTGCACACCACGCGCCAGCTTGCCGAGGTGGTCGCCGCCGCGCAGCGCGGCCCGCGCCAGAAGATTCACCCGGCCACGCGCACCTTTCAAGCGCTGCGCATCGCGGTCAATGACGAACTCGGCGCGGTGGCGCGCGTGCTGCCGGTCGCTATCGACCTGCTGCGGCCCGGCGGACGGCTGGCGGTGATCAGCTTTCACAGCCTGGAAGACCGCATCGTCAAGCAGGCGTTCCGGCACGAGGCGACCGGCTGCCTCTGCCCGCCGGATCAACCGGTCTGCACCTGCGCGCATGTGCCGCGCGTCGAACTGGTCACGCGCAAGCCCATCACGGCGACGGATGACGAGATCGCCGCCAACCC
>CAZMNL010000898.1:0-1683 GCA_964567525.1 uncultured Anaerolineaceae bacterium | reverse complement strand
AACGTCGCTTCCATCAAGGTGAGCGTACCGCGGTAAATATGCACCGCACACACTCCTCTCTACGAATACATGGCGTCGGCGCGCTGCAAATGCTCCAACAGCCAGTCGTCGTTCTGGTAAATCTCGGTGATTTCGCTCACGAGGCCAGTTACTTCGCCCGGTTGGAGTACCGTCAGCGGTGAAGCAATGCGCCCGGTCAGGCGGTCGGCCACCGCGCGCACGTGATCGACCACCAACGTCGGATGCAGCGGGAAATCCGGCTCATCGGCGTCACCACGCAGCGCATCATATACGCCCTGCGTGAGTTCCAGATTGCTGAAAATCTCGCAGTTGCTGAAAATCACGCCCGCCACGTGGTTGCTGACTTTGCCAATCCGCGAGGAGATCGCACCATACCGCCGGGAATTCAGCACGTTGCCCATCACGTACACGAATTCATCCAGCGTCAGGTCGCGCAGCGTCTCGATGTCCAGGAAGACGCTTTCAGGCTTCACGTACTCGTCGGTGCCGATGCTGGTCGAAGCATTGCCGGTTTCGGGATCGCGCATGGTGCTGTTGTCAAACAGCGCATTGAACTGTTTCCGATCCACCACGCGCGGGGCCGCATGCAGACTGAAGGCATCATCGGTGATGACTCGCGAGCGCTGCGCGCCGCCGCCCCCGGCAGCATACCCGTAGATCATGCAATCCAGGCATTTTTCGCACGGGTCATTGCGATTCAGCGCGCAAATATCGCTTTTGCTGGGTTTGTGCAACATGTTATGCCGGCGCAGCACATCACGCCCGGTGCGGCGTTCGACGGCGGTTTGTTTGCGCTTGCTGATCACCACGCGCTGAATAACCCCGCTGTTAACTCCCAACCCGGCATGGACGAATTCCGTGTTCAACGGTTCGCCGCTGCCTTCCGTGCGGAAAATGGCCTCCGATTCGGTGTGGCGCACCAGCAGCACGCTGACGTAGCGGCCCTGGGGATAGTTGTTATAGCGGTCCAGGAAAAAATCGGCATAGGTGTTTAGGACAGACATTACACTTCCTCCTCTTCGAATTCAACCAATTCTGGTGAGCGTTGCGGAATCTGGGCTTGCAGGAAAAACAGGTAAGCTGAGCGCAGCAGCTTCTCATCGGCGAGCAGCCGCTGCACATGGCCGCCATACGCGTCGTCCAGCACGGTGTCATACCACAGCCGGACGTAATCTTCGACAGCACGGTGTTTCGTGCGACCGGGTTTGTACTGGTCGTCTGCCGTGCGTTCGAGATGGGCGAAAATGTCCTGTATCGTGGCTGCGATCAGGGTCTCACGGTCCAATGCACCACCCTGGCGGGCCATCTTGGTGAAAACCTCATCAATGGGATGCAGCAAGCTGCTGCGTTTGAGCGTTCGGCCCAAAATACGGCTGCCCCACGCCAGTTCGGCGATGGTCGTCAAGTGTTCGCTCAGTTGAGCCATCCATTTACCTCCGATTGATACGGCTAACTCGAATAACTGTGGAAAAGCGTCACGGCCTGCTGGCTGGCGATCATGTTTCTGTAGCAGGCGATCCATGACGTGAAACACGCCCAACGGCCCGCTTAACATCGCGCGCACGATGGCAACTTTGACATCTTCGTTGAAGATCAGGCGATCCAGGGCGAAGAGATGCTCGATACTGCTCCATAATGCTTGCAGTGTCCCCGGATCATTCC
>CAZMNL010000897.1:0-1684 GCA_964567525.1 uncultured Anaerolineaceae bacterium | reverse complement strand
GCGAGCCGAGCGTGATCAGCCGCCCGCGATAACCGCCATACTGCCCCATGAACACCACATCGACCTGTTCGCGCATCAACAGCGTAGCGGCGGGAGTCGTGATCTGTACGTTGCCCATCAGGATCAACTGCTCCAGGTTCGCCAGCGGAATGTGGAACAACTCGCGGTTGTTCAGGGTCACGCGCAGCCGTTCGGCGTTTTTGCGGATAACTGCGCCCTGTTCACGAACGTATACCACAGCCATGATCGTCCTCCTGTTCACTCGTTCACGACATCGTCCGCATCGGGGAGCAGGCTGTGCCAGTTGCCCTTGAAGGTCACGCCCAGAAACGAGAAACCCTCCCCGAAGTACACGACGCGCGTTTTCTCCATGTTGAGACTCAGTTTCAGATTGCCCAGCGAGCGCTGCGCGACCGCCAGCGCCCACCACGCCTCGCGTTTGCGGCGGCACAGGATCACGAAGTCGTCGGCAAAGCGCACCAGCCGGGCTTCCGGCAGCACGGCCTGGATCATCTGGTCGAAGCGGTGCAGGTACAGGTTCGCCAGTTGGGGCGAGATCACGCCGCCCTGCGACACGCCCGCCAGGATCGCCGAGTGTTTGAAGACCGGCGTGGACAGCCACAGCCCGATCAGGTTTACGGCCAGCGCCGACGGTACCAGCGTGCGCACCTGCGCCATCAGTAGATCGGGCGGGATGCTGGTGAAACAGTCGCGGATGTCGGCATCCAGCACCCAGCGCAGGTTGTGATCGCGCGCGGTGAGTACGGCGTATACCGCTTCCGGCACCGAGCGCCCAGGCCGGAACCCGTAGCTGCAATCCAGGAAGACCGTTTCCAGGATCGGCGTCAGGTAATCCACGATTACGCGCTGCGCCACGCGATCCCGCACGGCCCACACGCTGATCGGGCGCTTTTTGCCGGACGGTTTCGGCATGTAGAAGCGGTTGACCGGCTGCGGGCGGTAGGCTCCGGTCAGGATGTCGTCGCGCAGCCGCTTGAGTTCGCGTTCGAGGTCGCGCTCGAACTCCCCCGGCGTGACGCGATCCGTGCCCGCCGAGGGGCCGCTGCGCCGCACCAGACGCCAGGCCCGGTGCAGCGCAGCCAGCGAAAACAACTGCTCCGGCAGCGGATCAGCGGCAGAACCCCGGTCAGTCATGGTTCCCATTGGGTGCAAACAGGCTGATGACACGGTTCAGTGGCGCGCTGGCGTCGTACTTCGCCTGGGTGCGGTAGCCCAGCAGCCACGTGCCCGCGAACGCTACCAGCGACGCGACGATATGCTGCCCGCGCGGGCCGAGCAGCTCCATGACGCGCGGGCCGTAGTGCGACACACCGCGCTGCACCAGCCTCGGCCACTGCGCGGGCTGCGGATCGTCCTGCTCGCCGTAGCCGTAAATGTGCGCGATCTGGCGCACCAGCCGCCGCTGCAAATCCAGCAGGGCGGGTAGGTCGATCACCGCGCCGTTTTCCAGGCTGACCAGGCTGCTGTGTACGGCGGCATCGCGGATCACCTGGCGGCTGACCTTCCAGCGCAGCCCGGTGATCTCGGCGGCGAGCGGGATGGTCAACTGCGGGCAGGCTTTGAGCACCAGCGGCAGGAAGCGGTCGTGGACCATCTGCTGATCGCTGGCCGCCAGCGTGATCACCGGGCGCGCGAACATGTCTTCCAGTTTGGTGATGCGCGC
>CAZMNL010000896.1:0-1685 GCA_964567525.1 uncultured Anaerolineaceae bacterium | reverse complement strand
CGCTGCATGGCTTCCGCGCACAGACCGCCCAGCACCCGGAAGCGTTCCAGTTCGCCCGGCAAAAGCTGCGCGCGAAGCACGGCCAGCGCCCCGCCGAGGTCCTTCGCGCCGGTGTGGGGCACGTCACAGGCCAGCGTGGAGTCAAACTCAAGGGGCAGCGGCCCGTGCCAGGGCGCGGAACGCAGCTCGAACCCGCGATCCTCAACGTGATCTTCGTTGCGCAGGCGCGGCGCTTCGATGCTGTTGGTCCAGATCGTCGCGCGGTCGGGCGTGATCACCACGCTGGCGATGCCTTCGTTGTCGGCGGTGTTGATCGCGGTATCCACGCCGCCGGTGATCCACGAGACGTTGTTCACGGTGCGCAGCCACAGCGTTTCGACGCGCTGCTGCTGCATCAGGGCGCGGACACGGTCGAGTTTAGTCTGTACTTCCTGGGTAAAGTCCATCGGTTTTAATCCTTTTTCGCGATAAAATCAGACACCATTTTACGCCTATAAGCCTAGCACATTTCCGAAAAAGAGCGATTGTTTGATGACTGACTCCAGAGCTGATCGACCGGACGATATCACCCCCCTGCGCGAGTCGCTGCCGGATGCGCTGCGGGACCTGATCGCGGGGCGCGTGTGGCACGAGAATCACGTCGGGTTGTCCGGTACGCGCGTCTTCCGGCTGGATGGCCCGGACGGTGATCAGGGCGAGCCGGGTGTGCTGTATCTCAAAATCTCCACCTCAGACACCCGCAATCTGCACCGCGAGCGTGACCGGCTGATCTGGCTGCGCGGCAAGCTGCCCACGCCGGACGTGCGCTTTTTTGTGGAAGAAGACGACCGGCAGATCATGCTGATGACCGCGATCCCCGGCCTGCCCTCGTTCGATGCCCAGTTTGAGGCGGAGCAGCCGCAGCGCGTGATCGGCATTCTCGCGGACGGGCTGCGTCAGATTCAC
Source organism: uncultured Anaerolineaceae bacterium (assembly GCA_964567525.1). GTDB lineage: Bacteria > Chloroflexota > Anaerolineae > Aggregatilineales > Aggregatilineaceae > CAYRNY01. Next base: position 740 of record CAZMNL010000896.1, on the reverse strand, counting down.
GCGCTGCCGCTGGCGGATTGCCCGTTTGACCGCACGGTAAGCGCGCTGATCGTGCAGGCGATGACCAACGTCAGCATGGGGCGCATTGATGCCAGCGGATTTGATGATCTGTACCAGGGCCGCAGCATTGATGATATGCTCGCGGAGGCGCTCGCCACGCGGCCCGGCTCAGAAGACCTGGTCTTCGCGCACGGCGATTACTGTATGCCCAACGTGCTGATCAGGCCGGATGATGTGACGCTCGGTGGCTTCGTGGACTGGGGGAACGCCGGAGTCGGGGATCGCTATCTCGACCTGGCGCTGGCCGCGCGCAGCATCACCTACAACTGGGGCGCGCAGTGGGTCGCGCCGTTCTTCGCCGCTTACGGCATCCGCAGGCCGGACGCCGGCAAAATCACGTTTTACCGGCTGATTGACGAACTCGCCTGGGTCCCTTGATAGAAATTTCTGATACACCTCTGCCGCAGTTTATATACATTTCTAATGCGTTTTATGGCGAAATAGGGTTAAAATTCCGCGCTAGATTAGCACTACATTGATAGGAGTGCTAAACGCGCTGCAACCCGCGCCCGCGCAGTTGCATCTAACCGCGCGGTAACCCATTCACACGCTATCTCAGCTACGATAGAGGAGTTATAGACCTATGGCGAAGCAGTTAGTATTTGACCAGGAAGCCCGCAACGGCTTGAAGGCCGGGATCGACATTCTGGCGAAGGCCGTCATGACGACGCTGGGGCCGA
>CAZMNL010000895.1:0-1685 GCA_964567525.1 uncultured Anaerolineaceae bacterium | reverse complement strand
GAAAGGAGCAGGCCGCAATTCCTCCCAAGCCTGAAGGCATGGGTTTCCTTGCGGCGTCTTTATGAACCTCACAAGCCTGAGCTGTCCCACCTGCGGCGGACCTGCCGAACCTGATCCCAAAAGCCCGACGATGACGTGCAAATTCTGCGGCAGCGTGATGCAGAACCCGTTCTACAAGGGGGACGACGACGCCGGGCGGGTTGCCATGCCGGTGATCAACATCAACGTGGGCGGACCGCAGCAGGGCGTCGCCATGCCGTATGGAGTCCCGTCAGCACCAGCACGCACAGAATCGACCAAAAACTGGCTGACAACGCTGTTTCTGTGCGTGTTCCTGGGCGTCTTTGGCGCGCACCGCTTCTATACCGGGCACATCGTCATCGGTGTGATCCAGCTATTCACGTTCGGCTTTGCCGGTATCTGGACCTTCATCGACTTCCTGCTGATCGTGTTCGGGGCCTTCCGCGACAGCCAGGGACTCCCGCTCAGCGGGCGGCGCGGTGGGGTGTGGGCCGGAGTCGCGGCGCTGGTTCTGGTGGTGCTGGTGTGCGTGGGACTCTACAGCATCGGCGTGAACGCCTCGAAGGTCGATGTTCCCGCCGAAACCGGCTGGATCACCGGCATTGAGCGCTGCACTAACTCAGGGTCGTTTAACGAGCGCGTCGTGGACAAGATCAACGTCTGGCAGGGCTGGGGCGATGAGCGCGGCAGCATCATCGGCACGGTGGACCACGATACCGAGGTGGACGTGCTGGAAGCCCGCCGCGAAACGTCCGAAAACGACCACGTCTACTACAAGATCAGGACTCCCAGCGGCCTGACCGGGTGGGTCAGCGAAGCCTTTATCCAGTTCCAACCCCTGAGTGACGGCATCGTGCCGCGCGAGGACTGCTGAGTCCGGACCGTCATGGCAAACGCGGACAGGGCCGCCCCTGTCCGCGTTTTTTTGTGTGCCGTCCCCGCCGCTAGAACCCCGTTAGAGTGCGACTCTGACCATTGCCGCGCGCGCGCCCTTCTGTTAGACTCTTCTGTTGCGCTCGTCTCAATCGTCGATTGGGATTCGCGGGAAATACGGACCGCCGCCGGACAGTTATCAACAGGTTATTGACAGGCATATCCGCGCGGGGTACACTCACCGGATCAGAACACACGTTCCTGAGACATTCGTTCGCTTTCCAGCCCTCAACGTGCGCCCTGCCCCGGCGCACGTCGCGCCTGTCCGTTCGCAAGCAGTCAAAAAAGGACACACCGCCAGATGGCCCAAAACCAGATTGTCGTGCGTGGCGCACGCGAACACAACCTGAAGAACATCGATGTTACCATCCCCCGTGATAAGCTCGTGGTGATCACTGGACTCAGCGGCAGCGGCAAAAGTTCGCTGGCCTTCGATACCATCTTCGCCGAAGGGCAGCGGCGTTACGTCGAGTCGCTCTCGGCTTATGCGCGCCAGTTCCTCGGCCAGATGGAGAAGCCCGACGTGGACCAGATCGAAGGGCTGTCACCGTCGATCTCGATTGACCAGAAAAGCGTCTCCAACAACCCGCGCTCGACCGTCGGCACCGTGACCGAGATTTACGACTACATGCGCCTGCTGTACGCGCGCATCGGCGTGCCGCACTGCCCGGCATGCGGCGTAGAACTGGTGCAGCAGTCCGCGCAGCAGATCGTCGATACGGTCGAGTCCT
>CAZMNL010000894.1:0-1688 GCA_964567525.1 uncultured Anaerolineaceae bacterium | reverse complement strand
GTGACCGCCAGCACCGCCGCCAACTGCACCCACAGCCCGCTGTAGTCCTGCGGCAGGCCAACAGACTGCACGATCTCGGCGGGCGGGAACACCGCCAGCAGGAAGCGCACCACCAGCGCAAAGCTCGCGGCCTTGCTCGCCGTGCTCAGCAGCGACGTGACCGGCGTCGGCGCGCCCTGGTACACGTCCGGCGTCCAGAAGTGGAACGGCACCGCGCTGATCTTAAACGAGAAGCTGACCATCACCAGCATGAGCGCCACGACGACCGGCGGATCGTTGAGCGCGCCGCCCGCAATCGCCGTACCGAGTTCGTAGATATTGGTGTGCCCGGTGAAGCCATACAGCAGCGAGAGGCCGTAGAGCGAAAACGCCGTCGCAAACGCGCCGAACAGAAAATACTTGATACCGGCTTCGGTGCTCAGGTCGTCGTCGCGCAGGTAGCCCACCAGCAGATACAGCGTGATCGACAGCGTTTCCAGCGCGAGAAAGACCATGATCAGGTCGGCGGCGGCAGCCGTCAGGCTCGCGCCGATCACGGAGACGATCATGATCGCGTAGAAGTCGCCGCGCAGCCGCAGCCGGGGAACGCCCATCGTGATCAGGCAGGTCAGGCCGCCCGCCATGATCACCATCACGCGGAAGATGCGCGCGAGTTCATCATGGCGAATCATGCCGCCGAGCAGCAGTTGATCTTCCAGTTCGCCGCTGGTCGGGGGTGTGCCGAACAGCCACACCAGCCCGGCTATCGCCAGCAGGCCGAAGCCCGCCAGGTAGCCGATCTCGCCCCGCTGCCGCCGCGTCCAGACCAGGTCCACGAGCAGCACGGCAACAGCCAGCAGCACCATCAGAATTTCGGGTAGAATAGCGATTACGCTCGCCTGGGCGTCCGTTGAGAAGTTCAACTTAGCCTCCCAGTATCGACACAATCGGCTTGACACCCGATTCGATCATCGGGGCCATCAGCCGGGGATAGACACCAAGCGCGACCAGCCAGAACACCAGCATCACCAACGCGATCTTGTCGTAAATCGTGATCGGCGTGACCTCTGGGAAGCGTTCCGCGTTAAACTCACCCAGGAACACCTGCCCCACGATGCGCAGCACATACGCCGCCGTGATGATGATGCCCAGGACCGCAAAGACAGCAATCGCGCCATAGTAGTCGAAGCTGCCGGTAAACCAGCCGTCATGCGGGGCGAACACCGGCCCGTCCCACAACCCGATGAAGATCGGGAACTCGGCGACAAAACCGCTCAACCCCGGCATACCCATACTGACGAAGCCGCCCACGATGAAGGCCAGGCCCACCAGGGGAAGTTTATGAATAAACCCGCCCAGGCTGGGGATGTCGCGCGTGTGGGCGCGGTCGTAGACCATGCCGACACAGGCGAAGAACAGCGCCGTCATCACGCCGTGCGAGAACATTTGCAGCCCCGCGCCGGTCATGCCGGTGACGTTCATCGTGGCGAAGCCCATGCTCACCAGCCCCATGTGGCTGACCGAGCTAAACCCGATGACGTACTTGAAGTCGCGCTGCCGCATGGCGATCAGTGCGCCGTAGACCACGTTGATCAGCGTCAGGAAGATGATCCAGGGCAGATGCACCTTTGCGCCTTCGGGCATCAACTGCACGCCCGCACGCAGCGCGGCGAACGCGCCGAGCTTCATCAGCACCCCCGCATGGATCA
>CAZMNL010000893.1:0-1689 GCA_964567525.1 uncultured Anaerolineaceae bacterium | reverse complement strand
AGGTCGAAGATCACATGACGCGGCGGCACGGCGGCATGGGGCTGGGGCTGTCGATTGCGCGGGCGCTGGTCGAGGCGCACGGCGGGCGCATCTGGGCGGAGAGCGCCGGGATGGGCCAGGGCAGCACGTTTTACATCAACCTGCCGCTGGAAACGCCCTACGGCTATGCGAGCGGGTAATCCAACAGCATCACTTCCAGCGCCAACCGTACATTGACATTTTTCCCCAGGTAGTCAATGGTGCGGCGCGTGGCTTTCAGCGCGGCCTCGGCTCCCTCAATGCCCGCGCTTTGGGCGACGGCGGCGATCTGCTGGCGGCGGTCGTAGTTCATGACCAGCGTCCGGCTGCCCGACGCCACCAGCACCACGTCGCGCCAGAGCATCTGCCAGATATCCAGCACGCCCGCCAGGTCTTCTTTAGCTTTGCTGAGGTCTTCGGCCAGCGCAAACCGCGCGTGCCGGTTCTCCCCCAATACCTGAAACAGCTTATCCAGCGCGGCGTGACGCCGTTCCAGCGCGTCGGGATCGTGCAGCGTGTTGATCGCCCACCCGATGCGCCCGCCGGAAAGCTGCGCGAGGTTCTGCGCAACCTCCTGCGGCGCGCTGAACTGCCATTCGAGCGCCTCGCGCACCCTGTCAATAGGCAGCGGGCGCAGGTTCACCGGTTGGCAGCGCGAGAGAATCGTGGGCAGCAGGCCCTCGGTCGAGTCGGCGGTGAGGATCAGCACGGCGTTGGGGGCTGGTTCTTCGAGCGTCTTCAACAGCGCGTCCTGGGCAACCGGGCGCGTGGCATCGAAGCGGCGCAGGATCGCCACGCGGTAGCGCGCCTCGTAGGGGCGCAGCGCGAGCGTCTGCTGCAAGGTGCGCACCTGGTCGATCTTGATGCGCCCATCTTCCTGCTCGGCTTCGACCAGCGTCAGGTCGGGGTGCGCGCCCTTGAGCATCATCTTACAGGCGCGGCACTCGCCGCACGGCGGGGTATCCCCGGTGCAGTTCAGCGCGGCGGCGAAAGCCCGCGCGAGCGTGGTCTTCCCGATCTGGCGCGGCCCGCTGAACAGGTAAGCATGGCGCATTCGTCCGTGCTGCCGCGCGCGGTCGAGATGTTCCACCGCCCATTCGTGCCCGATCACGGGCCATCGGGGGGATGTTGTGCTGGGGGTTGCCATAAATTATCCTCAAAAGAAGCGGTTTTTTCTACAAGGGCGGGTTTGGAAACCCACCCCTACAAATCCACGTAGATTCACGTTGCCTGGTCCGCTTGTCTGTCCCTTAAAGGTTTTTGCTCTTGCTGATAGCTGACGGCTTAAGGCTTACAGCTTATCGCTAAAACTGCACCCAGTTCTGCGGGTTGAGCGCGTTAAAGTCGGCGTCGCGCACCTCGAAATGCAGGTGCGGGCCGGAGCTGTTGCCCGTGCTGCCAACCGACCCGATCACGGCCCCCGCGCCGACCTGCTGCCCGCAGGTAACGCCGGTGGCGGACATATGCGCGTAGACTGTGAAAACCGCACCGTGTGCCAGCACGACCACGTTACCGTAACCGCCCGCACTCCACCCGCTGTAGACCACCGTGCCCGCGCCCGATGCATAGATCGGGTCGCCGGTATTCGCGGCGATATCGACGCCGGTATGCCCACCGGGAACAAAGCCGCGCATCCAGGTATAGTTGCCGAGCGGGCGTCCGTAGGGCATC
>CAZMNL010000892.1:0-1690 GCA_964567525.1 uncultured Anaerolineaceae bacterium | reverse complement strand
CGGCGCGCGCAGCACCGCCGCCAGCGCGAGATCGTCAAACGGGTTGTGCAGCACGGCCAGCAGGTTGAGCATATCCCAGACTTCCTGGCGGTCGTAATAGCCCTTGCCCGCGACGGTCACGTAAGGCAGGCCCGCCGCCTTGAACACGTCCTCAACCTGCGGCGCGCGCGCCATCGACTGGAACAGGATCGCCACGTCGCCGTATGCCAGCGGGCGGTAGGCGTCGATCTCGCGGTCGTAGACTGGCGTCGGATGTTCGACCATCGCCTTGATGTGCTCCGCCAGCGTCAGCGCCTCCCACTCGCGGATCATGCCGGAGATCGATCCGCCGGGCGGGTCCTCGTCCGGCTTCGGGAAGGCGAAGACGGTCAGCGGTTGGGCGTGGAAATCCTGCGCCGGGCGGAAGGCGCGCAGCGGCGTGCCCAGTGTCACCGCGTAACGCGCCGCCGCGCCACTCTCCCCGCCGAGAATGTGCCCGAATACATCGTTGAACGCGCCCACCAGATTCGCCTGCGTGCGGAACGACATCGCCAGCGGCAGTTCCGAGCCGCCGCCGATCACAATGTCTTCGCGCACCTGCCCGAAGACGGTCACGTCCGCGCCGCGAAAGGCGTGGATGCTCTGTTTAGGATCGCCGACCACGAACAGCCGCCCGCCGCTCGATGCGTCAGACGCCGCGCCCGCCAGCGCGTAGACGATGCGGCGCTGCGCGTCGTTGGTGTCCTGGAATTCATCGACCAGGATGTGCCGGAACTCGTCGCCGTAGCGCGCGGCGACTTCGGGATGATCGCACAGCAGGTCACGCGCCCGCGCTTCGAGATCGTCGAAGTCCAGCACGCCTCGCTGCGCTTTCATCTCCGCGTAGATCGCGGCCACCTGCGCAATCGCCGCCGCCCACGCCGCGATCCAGCGTTCGGCGTCGCCGTCGCGTTCGTCGTCCAGCGGCGGCAGCAGGTCGGCCAGGTGTTCGCGCGCGCGCTCGCGGATGACCTTCAGCGCGTCCTTGACCTCGGCGAGATGTTCCTTGCTGCCCCAGTTTTTCGCGGAACCGATGTTAACCTTGATCGCCGCCTGCACCGCATCCAGCACAGCGGCCACGTCCTGGGGATCGTCGCCATCCAGCCCTGGCAGGTACGCGCATACGCTCCGGCAGATATCGCCCAGCTTATCGCCGTCCGGCAGGTCCAGCGCGGCGATCCAGTCCCGCGCGGCGTTGAAGTCCTGATCCGCGCGCACGGACGCGATCACGCCGGACGCCATCACATCCCACTGCCCCGCCCACCACGCGCGCAGATCGCCGCCCGCGCGCTCCAGCGCGGCGCGGACCTCGGCGGCCCGGCTGCGGTCGGCGAAGGTTCCCAGCACGGCGCGCACCTGCCACAGGTCATACACCGCCAGCAGACCGGCCCCGGCGCGCCGCGCGTCGTCGTCGTCGTCGGAGTCCGGTTCCGCGCCGAGCCACGCCAGCGCCGCCTCGACCGCTTCATCACACAGCATGGCGGCGTCGTTCTCGTCCAGCACGCGAAAACCGGGATCGAGCCGCGCCTCGGCGGGGTTGGCGCGCAAGACCTGCGCACACAGGCTGTGTACCGTGCCGATGCGCGCGCGCGTCAGGTCGGCTTCGCACGCCGTCCAGCGATCCAGCGCGTCCCCGTCGCCGTCGGCCAGCGCGGCCCGGATGCGCGCCTGG
>CAZMNL010000891.1:0-1690 GCA_964567525.1 uncultured Anaerolineaceae bacterium | reverse complement strand
GTACCATTCGTATCCGGTCCGGCGACGGCCAGCGCGTACACGTCCGGATCGAGGTAACGCTGGGCCGCGTGCAGCACCTCTTCCGCCGTGACCGCGTTGATCTCGCCCGCATAGCGCAGGATGTAATCCAGCCCTAAGTGATAGCGCTCTATCGCCACCAGCGCCCCGGCAACGCCTTCGTTGCTCTCAAGTTGCAGCGGAAGCCGCCCGATGAAGTTCGCTTTACTGTCGGCCAGTTCCTCGTCACTGACCGGATCGGTGATCAGCCGCCGAATTTCCGCGCGGATCAGGTCTACCGCCGCCTCAACATTCGCCGGATTCACCCCCGCGATCACGCGCCACGCGCCCGGTCCCAGGCGCCCATCCAGGCGGCTGTAGCTGTAGTAAGCCATGCCCGCCTGCTCGCGCACTACGTCGCCAATGCGCCCGTACATGCCGAAGACACCGAACACGTTGTTCGCCAGGTTCGCGGCCTGCCAGTCTCCAGCAAAACGCGACGGCCCGGCAATACCCAGCACGATATCCGACTGGCTCTTGTCCCGCATGATCGCAAACTGCGTTTGCCGGGCATCCAACCGGGCCAGTTCCGGCAGGATCACGGGGGACGGCTGCGCAGGATTCTGCCAGTCACCAAGCTGCCGCTCCACCAGTGCGACCGCATCCTCAGCCTTAACCGCGCCGACGATCATGATCATCATACCCTGCGGACCGTAATGCTGGCGGTGAAAGTCCACGATCTGATCGCGCGTGATGGCGCTGACCGTATCCACTTCGCCACTGGACGAGAAACGGTACGGGTGCGACTCTGGATAGACCAACTGGCGAAATGTGCGACTCGCCACGTAGCGCGTGTACTGCTCCTGCGCCTTCAGGCTGGTGATCAACTGCCCGCGCATCCGCTCGACATATTCCGGCGGGAAGGTGGGCTGGCGCAGCACCTCGGCCAGCAGTTCGACCATCATCGGCAGGTCTTCGGAGAGACTCTTACCGCTGAACCCCACCGTATGCCGCCCGCCACCAAGCGATAACGACGCGCCATTGCCCTCCAGCAGTTCGTGAATCGTGGCAAAATCACGCTGCGCGGTCCCGCGCAGCAGCAGTGACGCCGTGAACGAGGCCAACCCGTTCAATTCCGGCGGCTCGTACAGGCTGCCCGCGTTCAGCGAGCCGGTAATCACCACCGAGGGCGCATGGTGATTCTCGCGCACGAGTACGACAATACCGTTCGCCAGTTCGCGCCGCGTGATGTCGTGCGGTCCGGGCAGCGCCGGGGTATCAGTTGTCATGAGCTTATCCCCTCCTGGTGGTTGTTGGTGGGGATGAACCATCCCACAACGCGCTGTGACCGCCGCAAATACTGCCGCGCAGCCTCGCGGATATCGTCCAGCGTCACCGCTTCGAGCATGGCGAGATAGTTCTCGTACCATGTATAGCTCGAAAAATTCTCCGAAAATGCCAGCCAGAACGCCTGTCCGGTGACGCTCTCCGTGCCATACGCGAACAGCGCCTTGGCCTGCTTGCGGGCCTTGTCGAGTTCTTCCTGTGTCACGTCGTCGGCGAGGCGCGCGATCTCGTGATCCAGCGCCGCCTGCACCTCTGCCGGCGTGCGACCGTCGCGCACGGTCACGCTGATGTTGAACAGGTAAGGATCAATCGACGGGTACAGCCCGCCGCCCACGTTAGACGCCAG
>CAZMNL010000890.1:0-1691 GCA_964567525.1 uncultured Anaerolineaceae bacterium | reverse complement strand
AATCTGGAAAGGTAGAGAGTGTTTCAAACTGCGGTGTTGTTTTTAGACGCCTACTAAGTCCCCTCTCCGGAGGCTGGAGAGGGGATTTAGGGGTGAGGTGAACGTAAGTCAAGCCCATCACACCGGCTGACACACAGGCACAAGGAGGAACACCGTTATGTCATCACCGCCATCACCACCATCACCGCCCAAAGACGAGATCGACCAGCGCGTCACCCAGACGATGGAGATGCAGGTCAAGCAGGAGGAGAAGCAATCCAAGTACTTCTTCATCCGACGTGTTCCGTTTCGCAGCGTGGACCGCGAATGGACGCGCCCGCCGGAGAGCCAGTACCAGAAGGGCCTGCTCGAACAGGGCTTCATCACGCCCGAACTGCTCAAGGGCAAGGCTTCCCCGGAGCTTGAAGCCGACCTGCGCGAACTGGAACAACACCTGCTGCCGTACTTCTGGCGCATGAACCAGGAAGCCAAGTATTACCAGAATCGCTATTACCAGTACCAATGGATTTTCATCCTGGCCGCGTTCTTCACGACCGCGTTTGCTGCCATTAGCGTGCTGATCTATGCGTGGGGCGGGGATGCCAAGACCATCCTGGGCATGATCAAATGGACGGAACTGCTCGGTTTCATGACGGCGGTCCTCAGCGGCCTGGCGGCGATGGTGTCCTTCCTGGATGCCAACCAGACTCCCCAGGATCGCTGGTTCAAGGCCCGCACCAAAGCTGAAACCCTGCGCTCGATGTATTTCCTGTTCCTGGCCCGGCAGAATCCCTTCAATCTGCCCAACGCCAGAAACCGCGTGCAAGAACTGCGCCAGAAAGTGATCGACGTGCTGGCTGGTACGCCCGGCATGGAACAACGTCCGGCGGTCGCCTCGACCGGCAGTTTCCGCGCCGCGCCATCCGAAACCCCGCCCGGCAGACGCACCGAGACAGACGACAGGTAGCCACCGCAGGAGCCAAAGGAGGCCATTGTGACCATGCAACCCCAGGGACAGAGTACCGAATCGCAAGCGCTCTTTACCGAAGAAGAAGCCCGGCTGCGCGCACAGTTGTACCTTCAGCAGCGCATCGACTACCAGGACACCTATTACAAGCGCCGCATGGCGGAATACAACTTCAATTCCGATGTCATGCTGTGGGTAACGGCGGGCCTGATGGGGGTTTCGACCGTGATCTCGTCGTATTCGGTCGTCGCCGACCAGCCGATCTACGCCTTCCTGACCGCGCTGCTGCCCGCGTTCGCGGCGGCGGTGTCGGCGTTCCGCGCGTTATACCAGTGGCAGCGGCAGGCGCAAATCTACGAGGGGACGTGGCTCGGCTTACAGCGCGCGCGGCTAACCCTGCCGGATGAGGATTTTTTGCACGAGGGCGACTACGCGCGCTACTTCCCGCAGTTGGTCCAGCAGACCGAAGGCGTCTTGCGCGCCGAGGCGAGCCAGTGGGGGCAGCTCAAGGAACTGCAATCCCCCGCTGAACAGTTCCATGCCGCCCTGGACCCAGACGGCAACAATACGCCGATCCCGCCCTCGCGCCCGCTGTGAGGTAAGTTAGCCGGCGCGGTATAGGGGCGTATGGCGATACGCCCCATATCCGTCAAGTTAAGGGTGATGGTGTTCGAACGGGTGCAGTCATCACGCCTCGCCCGACGGTGAATCCGTCGGGCTACATGTCCGCTGGACCGCAAAGCGG
>CAZMNL010000889.1:0-1694 GCA_964567525.1 uncultured Anaerolineaceae bacterium | reverse complement strand
TACAGCGCCGGGGTCAGGTGCTCGCGCGCGAGATCATCCTCCACCGGGCGGAACAACGCAACCAGCGCGCGCAAACCCTGCTAAAAACAGTACGCCGCGCTCATCGATCATGCCCCCACGATCAGCCGGAAAAAGAAGCGCAGAATCGGCCCCAGGATAATCCACAGGATATTCAGCGCTGGATTGATGATTCCGGCCATCAGCACGAGCATCAGCGCCAGGGTGGTTTCGCGCTCGTAGCGTATAAACCAGTTGCTATACTCGCGCGGCAGCGTGCCCACCGCGATCTTGTAACCATCCAGCGGCGAGAACGGCAGCAGGTTGAACAGCATCAGCACGAGGTTGAAGATCACGACCGTCACGACGATGTTAAACAGAAACTCCGCCGAATCGTCCAGTCCGGTTCCCAGCATCACGCGCACGAGAATGCCGAACACGATTGCGATCAACAGGTTCATCAGTGGCCCGGCGAGCGAGACGATCACCAGCCCGCGCTTTTCGTTGGGATAAAACGCCGCCGGATTGACCGGCACCGGGCGCGCCCACCCAAAGCCCGCCAGCAGCGCCAGCATGATCCCGATCGGGTCGATGTGGGCGCGCGGGTCGAGCGTCAGGCGGCCCTGATTGCGGGCGGTGTTGTCGCCCAGCCGGTACGCGCTCCAGGCGTGCGCCCATTCGTGCAGCGTGAAGCCGATCAGCAGGCCAATGCCGCGTCCGATCAACGTTTCAATCGTAAAACCGAACAAGTGTGCCTCCGGGTGATGTACAGACCTTATCCGGTGAGATTGTAGCAGGAGTCGGAGTGATCGTGTAGGTAAAACGGGCGGGTAAGAGTAACGGGCGGCTTCACCTGTCAGCCGCCCGCGATGTGAAAATCACCGAGAGGGATGCACCGTAGTGCAAAAGGTGATTCAGGTGCGTGTTATTATTCCCCGGCTTCGCCGACCTCAACATTTGCCAGCGCTTCCAGCACGGTGATGATCGCGCTGTTGTCGAGTTCGCCGTTGCCCATGCCGACCATCGCCTCGTACAGTTGGTGCGCGACGGCGGTCAGCGGGATCGAGACGTTATACGTGCGCGCAGTATCGACCACGATCTTGAGGTCTTTGGCCTGCATGTACGCCTTGAAGCCCGGCGAAAGATCGCGTTTGAACAGTTTGGGCGGCTTGGTATCCAGCGCCCAGCACTGCGCCGCGCCCCGGCTGATCGCGTCTACGACGCGCTGCGGATCGACGCCGGATTTCTGCGCCAGCACCAGCGCCTCGCACATGGCGACCATCGTACCGGCGACCACGATCTGGTTGGCGGCTTTGGCGGTCTGGCCCGCGCCGCTGTCGCCGACAAGCGTGATCGTTTTGCCCATCGCCTCGAACAGCGGCAGCGTTTTGTCGAACGCTTCCTGCGAGCCGCCGACCATGATGCTGAGCGTCCCGGCGCGCGCGCCGATATCGCCGCCGCTGACGGGTGCATCCAGCGCCAGCACGCCCACCTCGCCGAGTTTTTCGGCGATCATGCGCGCGCTGGCGGGCTTGATCGTGCTGTTGTCGATGAAGATCAGCCCGTCGTGCGCGCCTTCGATGATGCCGTTTTCACCCAGCACGACCCGTTCGACATCCGGCGAGTCCGGCAGGTTGGTGAACACGAAATCGACCTGTTCGGCGACCTCGCGCGGGGAGGTGGCGGGAGTCGCGCCC
>CAZMNL010000888.1:0-1694 GCA_964567525.1 uncultured Anaerolineaceae bacterium | reverse complement strand
ATATTGAAGATGCGAGTTGTACAAATTATCGCGTACTGCAACGCAAATTTACACACCGTAAGATGCTAGTATAATATACTGGCAGCCCCGACCTGAAAAGTTCGGGGTCGTTTTAATGAATTATTCGTACATCTTCTCCCAAATCCAGTGGCGTGTTTTGGCTTTTGGTGTATAGTAAAGGAGTAGGATTAAGCATTGCCACAAAAGTGCATTCGAGAATGCAAGGAGTAAATCCCATGAAGAAGGTTTGGCTCGTAGCAGTTGCGGTTTTGCTGGCGCTTGGGCTGGTGGTAGCGGCGGTTCCTCGCCCGGCAGCGGCAGTCGTCAACCTGATCAACGTCAACGGTGACTGTAGCGGCGCGACCATTCAGGCGCTCTACTCTGGGGCACAGCACGGTGACTATCAGGACAGCCTGTTCCAGGCATGGTTGGGCGATCCGTTCGCCGTCGATTCAGTGCTGCTGGATGGCTTCGGGTTCCCGGTGGTGCAGAAGTATGGCGCGACTGAAGTTATCAAGAATATTTCTCTTTCCTGGAGCGCAGTTCCGCAGGGCACCGCGATCACGATTTATGTGGACCACTGGATTGACGGCACGCCCTTTGACAACATCCCTTATGAAACCTTCACCTATAGCTGCGGCCCGGCAACCTACGTCCCGGTGACGGCTGACACGGCGCTGATCACGGCGGATACCCCGGTTTACGGCGGCCCGCAGTTCGGCTCCCCGATTCCGGGCGCGATGGTCTACGTCAACCAGGACTTCCCGATTGTGGATACAATAAGCAACGAAGGTGTGACCTGGTACCAGGTCTATATTGGCGGCGCGACCCCCTGGGTTCCGTCCACCGCTGCGACGGCTGTTCCGCGCTAATCCTGCGAAACCTGCTGATTAAACGCTCCGATCTGCCTGGATCGGGGCGTTTTTGTTCGCGGCCCTGCCCATGCATTCTCCTTCCCCACCCACACCCCACACCGCCCCGCAGTGGGTCCGCGCCGCGACGCGCGCGGGCGTGCTGCTGGTGATCGTGGGGGTGGCGGGCGTGGCGCTGCTGGTGGCGTCGGGCGCGTTCGATCCGCCGGTGGCGGGGCCGGTGGCCTGGTCGGATGATGCCCTGCGCTGGGCGGACGGGCCGCGCGCGGCGCTCGTCCCCGGTGTGGCGCAGTGGTGGCCCGCGCGGCAGACCTTACCGGCGGGTGTGCCGTTTACGCTGGACGTGCGCGCCCGTTTCGCTGCTGGCGCGCATCCGCTGGCAGCGTGGGGCGTGTGGGTGCAGGACCGTGACGGCGCGCGCACGCTGTACGCGATCAGCGCGGGCGGCTACTGGACGATCCGCACCTGCCCGGTGCAGCCCCCGCCCGCCGTCGAAGACTGCCCGGCCCCCGATCCGGCGTGGCGCTGGAGTCCCTTCCCGCGCATTCACCCGCCGGGCGAAACCAACACGATCACGCTGCACTGCGAAACGCGCGACTGCGCAGCAGGCGGGGCGCTGCGGCTGCGCGTCAACGGGGAACGGCTGGGCGCGCCGGTCGTGGCGGTAGGCGGCGTGTGGGGCGTGTGGGCGCGCAGCGGCGCGGAACCGGCGATCCTGACGTGGCAGGGCGCGGCGCTGGCCCATCCCGCGCCGTGATCGCGGGCTTCGCCTGCTATCCCGGTGGCTGATCGGTTTTGAGGTGCGGGAGGTCGGCGGGTTCG
>CAZMNL010000887.1:0-1700 GCA_964567525.1 uncultured Anaerolineaceae bacterium | reverse complement strand
CGCGCCAGAAAACCGTTGATCAACTCTGGGGTGTAGGTCGAGCCACCGCCAATAACTGCTACTTTCATGTCTCTGACTCCTTGAGTGAGGCGAGCACGTCGGCGACTGAGAATTCGCAGCCGCACGTATAGCGATCTGCTCCACCATAATACAGGTAGTAGTGATCGTCCGTTCGCTGCACCAGTCCGTGTGGAAAGACGACATTATCGAAATAGCCGAACTTCTCGTAATCCTCTTGCGGCCAGAGCAGCGGCTCGCTACTGCGCGCCAGCACCCGCGACGGATCGTCAAGATCGAGCAGCACCGCCCCCAGGTAGTAGTTGGTGCCGTCCGCGCCGTGATACAGCTCCAGCCAGCCTTCGCCGGTCTTGATCGGTTCGGGGCCGCAGCCAATGCGCGCGCTGTCCCACTTGCCGGGGCGGCACTGCATCAGCGGGACGTGTTTGCCCCAATGCAGCAGATCGTCACTGTAGGCCAGCCACATATCGTTGCCGCCGAAATACACGCCGGAGGGCCGGTGAAAACAACAGTACTTGCCGTTAATCTTTTCCGGGAACAGCGCTACGTCTTTGTTATCGCAGGCGAAGATGATGCCGTGATGCGCGAAAGTCTTCCAGTCCTGCGTCGTGCCCAGCGACATGACGGCACCCCAGGGGCCAACCCCACTTAACAAAATCGTCCATTGCCCATCCAGCCACAGCACGCGGGGATCGGTGAGACCATATGCTTCGTACTCATACTGTCCGGAAATGGTCGGCTGATCGGCGATTTCGAAGTGTTTGCCATCGTTGCTCCACGCCAGGCGCAGATGGCTGTGAATTGCATCATAGACTTCATCGGCCTTCACGAAACGCGGATCGGAAATATCAACCTCATCTTTGCGCCACGTTTTGACGACCATTTCCGGTTCGCCGGACGAAAAGTCAAGCATTGGGGCGCAAACCAGATCAGGATCGTTCATAATCGGGCGTTCAATTACACGCACCAGCAAATTGATGCGATCCTGCCAGCGAAACGCGCCGCAGTTGTACGCGCCGATGACCTCCCAACCTTCCCGGCTGGGCACCACCTCCTGGGGAGAAATTAGCGGATTTTCCGCAAACCGTCGCATGATCATTGACTTTGAACCTTGTCGAGTATCGAAGATAGAAATTTGCTGGCAATCAGTCGCAACCGCACGACTGGCGAATAATCACTTCCGTCGGCAAGACTACCGAATCTGCTGCACCCTCGCTCACCAGCTTGATCAGGCGTTCGGCGGCCTCACGTCCGACGGCGTCAAAAGGAACATGCACCGTGGTGAGCGCGGGCGTGATGTAGGGCGCGCGCAGCTCGTTGTCGAATCCCACCACGGCGACATCTTCCGGCACACGCCATCCGGCGGCTTGCAGCACTTCAATCGCTGCGATGGCCGCTTCGTCATCGCCCGCAAAAATAGCATCAAACGGCACATCACCTTCTGCCAGCCACGCGCGCAGCGTTTGCCGGGTGACGGCATCCGAAAAATCACCACGCCGCACCAGACCAGCATCGAAGGCGATGCCGTGCGCATCCAGCGCGCGGCGATAACCGGCCAGGCGCTCCAACGCATCGTGCTGTTTTTCGGGTCCAGCGAGCAAGGCAATCCGCTGGCAATCGTGAATTTCGATCAGGTGGGAGATCAAATCGTATGTGCTGTGTACGTTTTCAATATTCACACT